>VAWV01000159.1 GCA_005883295.1 Actinomycetota bacterium | reverse complement strand
CAGCGACTTCGACCCTAGCTCGCGTGCCCTGGAGGCGGCGCTGGCCGCAGCCACCCGGGCGCGCTCGTGATCGAACTCCGCGCGTTTGCCGAGCCCGGCCACGATCACGCGGCGGCCGTCCTCATGGGCGACCGCGAGCTTGCGCAGCCCGGGTTTCGCCTCCCCCGAGTCGACCAGCGCCTGCAGGCTCGGATCGTCAATTGACTCGCCGTCGAAGAGCCCCACCACGCGCGTGTCGGCATCGGTCTCGGCGGCTGCGCCGGTGCGCGCGGTGACCCCTACGGGCGGCATGAGCGCGGCAGTCTACGGTTCCCGCAGTGCCGGTGGCAGGCGGTTGCGCGCCGCTATGGTTCGCTGTCCCCGAGCCAAGCAGGAGACGATCGAACGATGCCCAAGACCGTGATCCTCGGCACCGCCCGCACCCCATTCGGGAAGCTCGGCGGAGCGCTTTCCTCGCTCGACGCGACCGAACTCGGGGGCCAGGCGATCGCGGCCGCACTCGAGCGCGCCGAGGTGGCGCCCGAGCAGGTCCAGCACGTCTCGTTCGGGCAGGTGCTCCAGGCCGGTCAGGGTCAGATCCCGTCGCGCCAGGCGCAGATCAAGGCCGGGATCCCCAAGGAGGTCCCCTCGGAGACCATCAACAAGGTGTGCGCGTCGGGGATCCGCACGGTCACCACGATGGACACCGCCATTCGCGCCGGCGACCTCGACGTGGGCGTCGCGGGCGGGATGGAGTCGATGTCGCAGGCGCCGTACCTCCTCAAGGACGCCCGCTTCGGCTACCGCATGGGCGACGGGAAGGCCATCGACGCGATGATCAACGACGGGCTCACCAACCCGTTCAGCGGCAAGCACATGGCGCAGGAGGCCAGCGAGGTGGCCGCCGAGCTCGAGATGACCCGGCCCGACATGGACAGGTTCGCCCTGCGCAGCCACGAGCTCGCGACCAAGGCAACCGACGAGGGCCGGCTCCCGGAGGAGATCGTGCCCGTGACGGTCAAGTCCAAGAAGGGCGAGACCGTCGTGGAGGTGGACGAGGCACCGCGCCGCGACACCTCGCTCGAGCAGCTGGCCAAGCTGCCGCCGATCTTCGTGAAGGACGGCTCGCACACCGCGGGCAACGCCCCGGGCGTGAACGACGGCGCCGGTGCCCTGGTGGTCGCCTCGGACGAGTGGGCGAAGAAGGAGCGCCGGCAGGCGCTGGCCACCGTGATCGCCCACGCGCAGGTGGCCGACGACTTCGCGTACCTCGCCCGCACCCCCGCCAACGCCACCAAGGCAGCACTCGCCAAAGCCGGTCTCGACGTGGACCAGATCGACCTCTTCGAGATCAACGAGGCCTTCGCCTCGGTGGCCCTCAATTCGATGCGCATGCTCGGCGTCGACGAGGACAAGGTCAACGTGAACGGCGGCGCCATCGCGCTCGGCCACCCGATCGGCGCCAGCGGCGCGCGGATCCTGGGCGCGCTGGTGCACGAGCTGCGGCGCCGCGGCGGCGGCCTGGGCGTGGCCGCGATCTGCTCGGGCGGCGGCCAGGGCGACGCCGTGGTCGTCGAGGTGAACGGGAACTAGCGACACCGCCGTTGCCGGCTCGGGTACGCTCGCTTCGCTCGCTCAAAGAGCCCCTCGCCGGCAACTCCGCCGTCGCTAGTTCTCTCGACGTGGTTATTGGCTTTGGCTAGCGCGGCCGCCTTCTTTGATCTGGACAAGACCCTCATGGAGGGCTCCAGCGCGATCCACTTCGGCCGCGCTGCCTACCGCGCGGGGCTGATGAGCAGGCGCCAGCTGGCCAGCGACGCGTGGGCCAACATCCAGTTTCGCCTCAAGGGCTCGACCGACGAGACGACCAAGGCCCTCTGGAACCGGATCCTCGACTCGATCGCCGGCAAGCGCGTGGAGGACCTGGCGCGGCTCGGCCCGCAGATCCTGTCCGGCGTGCTGCCGCGGCTGTACCCGGAGATGCTCGCGGTGGCGTGGGGCCACCAGGACGCCGGCCGGCCCGTCTACATAGTCACCGCGGCGTCGCAGGAGCTGTCCGAGCTCCTGGCGCACGTGCTGGTGTTCGACGGTGGGATCGGGGTGCGGTCCGAGATCCGCGACGGCGTGTACACGGGCCGCCCGGACGGGCCATTCACCTACGGGAAGGGCAAGGCGGAGGCCATCCGCCAGGTTGCCGAGCGCGAGGGCTTCGACCTGGCGGAGTCGTACGCCTACTCCGACTCGGAGTCGGACCTGCCGATGCTCCGGACGGTGGGTCATCCGGTGGTGGTCAACCCGGACGACGCGCTCCGCCGGGTGGCCCGCGAGGAGGGCTGGGAGATCATGCTGTTCGACAGGCTGCGCCGCCGGCTGCGGATCGCGTCGCTGGCCGGCGCAGCCGGGCTGCTGGCGGCCGGCACGGGCTTCGCGGCCGCGCGGATGACCCGCCCGACGGGGCTCCGCGCCCGCCTCGGCCTCGCCTGACCCGCTCAGCCGGGACGCCCTGAACCGCCCTTAGACTCTTCGACATGGCGGTCGAGCCACGCGCGATGACCGAAGCCGAGCGCTGGTATCGCGAGCGCTACTCGGCGTCGCCCGAGCGCGATGCCCTCTTCACCACGGTGTCGGGCGAGCCGGTCGCACCGCTCTACACGGCGGACGCTCTACCGGATCCCGCCCGGATCGGGTTCCCAGGGGAGTTTCCCTTCACCCGCGGCGTCTACCCGTCGATGTACCGCGGCCGGCTGTGGACGATGCGCCAGTTCGCGGGATTCGGGACCGCCGAGGAGACGAACGAGCGCTTCCGCTACCTGCTCGACCACGGGCAGACGGGCCTGTCGACCGCCTTCGACATGCCGAGCCTGATGGGCCACGACTCCGACCACCCCCGCTCGCTCGGCGAGGTCGGCCGCGAGGGCACGGCGATCGACACGCTCGACGACATGGAGACGCTCTTCGCCGGAATACCGATGGGCGACGTCTCGACGTCGATGACGATCAACGCGCCGGCCGCGGTGATGCTCGCCTTCTACGTCGTGGCGGCAGAGCACCAAGGCGTCCCGCGGGAGCAGCTCGCGGGCACGATCCAGACGGACATCCTCAAGGAGTACATCGCCCAGAAGGAGTGGTGCTTCCCGGTCGAGCCGGCCATGCGGCTGGTGATCGACATGATCGAGTTCTGCTCCCGCCGGATGCCGCGCTGGCACCCGGTCTCCATCTCGGGCTACCACATCCGCGAGGCCGGGTCGACGGCGCAGCAGGAGCTCGCCTTCACGCTCAAGGACGGCTTCACGTACGTGGAGCAGGCGATCGCCCGGGGGCTCGACGTGGACGACTTCGCGCCCAGGCTCAGCTTCTTCTTCAACGCCCACATCGACTTCTTCGAGGAGATCGCGAAGTACCGCGCGGCCCGCCGGATCTGGGCGCGTGAGCTGCGCGACACGTACGGCGCGCGGGATGAGCGTTCCCTCCGCATGCGCTTCCACGCCCAGACCGCCGGCGTTTCGCTGACCGCTCAGCAGCCGCTGGTCAACATCGTGCGCACCGCCACGGAGGCGCTGTCGGCGGTGCTGGGCGGCACCCAGTCCCTGCACACCAACTCCTACGACGAGGCGCTCGCGCTTCCAACCGAGGAGG
>VAWV01000158.1 GCA_005883295.1 Actinomycetota bacterium | reverse complement strand
ATCAACTACGCCTTCCGGCAGCGCGTGCGCGCCGTCCAAGCCGTCGATCGCATGATCGCGCGGATCGAGACGGCTCTGAAGCGGGCCCATATCGCGCGCAACACCTACATCGTCTTCAGCTCCGACAACGGCCTGCACATGGGTGAGCACCGGCTCCTTCCTGGCAAACTGACCGCTTTCGACAGCGACATCCGCGTGCCGCTGGTCGTCGTCGGGCCAAAGGTCCCCCACCACAAGACGCGCCGGCAGCTGACTGAGAACATCGACCTCGCGCCGACGTTCACCCAGCTCGCCCGGACGCGCATGGCGGGTCCGATCGACGGCCGCAGCCTGGTGCCGCTCCTCTTCGGTCAGCGCGTCCGGCGCTGGCGCGATGCCGTGCTGATCGAACACCGCGGCCCGGTCGGCGGGCCGCTCGACCCCGATCGTCCACAAGCAGCGGCGGGCAATCCGACGAGCTACGAGGCGATCCGCACGGCGCGGGCGCTCTACGTCGACTATCTGGACGGCGAGAGCGAGTACTACGACCTCACCCGCGACCCAAACGAGCTACACAACACCGTCGCCCGTCTCGGAGCGCTTCGCCGTCTGCGCCTCGTCGCGACGCTCGCTGGGCTCGCGCGCTGCCACGGCGCGCGCCCGTGCTGGCGCGCGGCCGCGATCAGGCACAGCGCCGGCCACGGGTAGCCCGCTATCCGTTGTGTGATTGGCTGCGGAATGGCTTCGAGGTCCCGATCACGCGGCCGGAGGCGTCGAGGGCCTGGATCCGGACCGGGCCAAGGCTCCGGTCCACCCGGATGGCGGTCTCGAACCCCGTCTTCTTGTGCACGGCGACCGCGGCCGGGGCGAGGACGCGCCACGAGGCCACCTCGGTCGCGCCGTTCCAGCTGGCGTAGACCGTCGTGCGGCCGCGATGCACGCGCGCGGCGCCGCGCGGGCTATCCAGCGGCCGCCCGACCCAGCGCTGCACGTACGCGCGGTAGGTGATGTCCGGCTCGGGGAAGGCGCCGTCCAACAGCAGCTTGCCCCTCTTCGTGAAGGCGGACAGGTATGGCACCTGGCCCCAGCCGACGAACACATCGCCGTTCGGCAGGTTCTGGACGTCGCCCATGTACTGCGACTTGAACGTCGTGCCGTGCGAGTACTCGGCCACCTTGGTCACCGACTGCCGGGCCGGATCGAGCCGCAGCACCAGCCCCCGCGACGGCGCCTTTGCAGCGAGGTACCGGCCGGCGCCGGTGATCTCGCAGCAGTGGTTGTCGAACAGCGAGACCACCGAGCTCGAGTCCATCGCGAGGTCGTGCTGCCACACGAACTTCGCGTCAGACGGAATGTCGAAGCTCGAGTGCCTGCCGCCGAGCTGCCACACGATCCGGCCGCTGCCGGGGTCGATCAGGTAGCCGGCCCACGTGTTGCGCATCGAGACCAGGACCCGGCCGCCCGGTGCCAGGTCGATCGAGTTGATGTGGTAGGCGTCCCACGGGAAGCCGTTGGGCGGCGGCTGCGTGTGCGAGTCCGATTTCGGGATGTGGTCGGTTGCGCCCCAGGTGTACAAGAGCCGGCCGGTCCGCAGGTCGTACTTCTGCACCGCCGAGTCGACGAACACGCCGGAGCTCACGCCCCCGAACCGCGAGAGGTTGGTCGTGACGTTCTTGTTCGCGGTCACCCACGCCACGTGGCCCTGGATCACCATCGAGTGCAGCGTGATCACCCAGCCGTCCTTGCCCTTCAGCGTCGCGACCGGCCGGTAGCGGTTGTCGACGACGAGGTCCTCGCCGCTGTTGATCAGGCCGGTCGGCGTCACATCGCCTTCCCACCAGGTGAGCACCGGCCTGCCGTCGTAGGTCTGCTCGTGGAGATTGCCAGCGACGCGGTCGATCGGCGCCGGCCGGAACCAGACGGGCTGCAGGTTGCCGTCGAGAATCAGCGGGCCGCTCTGCCCGACCATCTTCGGCCGGTTGAGGTCATACAAGTTTGCGACCATGACGTACCCCGGCAGGGCGTGGCCGGCCGGCGCCGGGAGCTGCAGCTGGAGCTTGGGCGGGTGCAGGCCCGGCGCCGAGACGAAGCTCATCGCGCCCTTCGTGGTGTAGCGACCGATCGCCGCCGCGTGGGAGCGCGGCACGCCGAGATCGACCGCCAGGAAGACGGCCAGGACCACGATCGCGGCCGGGGCGAGCCGGCGCCGTGCGACCCCCGGCTCGGCAGCGGCCGTCCGCGGCAGGAACGCGAAGGTGAGCAGCGCGGCGGTGGCGGCCAGGCCGGCGGCGATCAGGTAGGCGATCCGGAAGCCATCGGTCAGCGCCGGGGAGACGGGCTGGCCGTCGCCGATCCGGTGGCTCGTGTACTGCGTGGCGATCGAGATCAGGATCGCCAGGCCGAGCCCGCCGCCGGCCTGCCGGGCCGTGTTCACGAAGCCCGACGCGAGCCCCGCCTGCTCGGGGCCGGCGCTCTGGGTCGCGGCGATCGTCGACGGGACGATCGAGAAGCCGATCCCCATCGCGGTCAGGACGCCTGGGAGCATCACGTACTGCACCGCGCTCCCGCCGGAGCCGATCCTCGACAGCAGCAGCATTCCCACCGCCATCATGATCAGCCCGCCGCCGAGCACCGGTCGCACGCCGGCGCGGATCGACAGCTTCCCGGCCTGCGAGGCGCAGGCGAAGATCACGAGCGCCATCGGCAGGAACACGAGGCCGGTGGAGAGCGGCGAGAGGTCGAGCACCTGCTGCAGGTACAGCGAGCTCACGAACCACATCGGGAAGATCGCGCCACTGAACAGGAGGACGATCCCGTTGACCACCTTCAGCTGCGGGGTGAGTGCCTTCGGCGGCACGAGCGGCGCGGGCGCCCGGCGCTCGACGAGCGGGAACAGAGCCAGCAGCACGTTTCCGATCGCGATAGGGACCAGCGCCGAGGCCGAGCCCCAGCCGTCGGATCCCGCCGTCACGCCGCCGTAGGTCACGACGAGCAGCCCGGAGGTGAGGAAGAGCGCGCCGAGGAGGTCGAAGCTGCGGCGCTCTCCCGCGCGGCGCTCGGCGACGACGGCAGCCGCCACCGCCGCGGCGGCTACCCCGATCGGCACGTTGATCAGGAGGACCCAGCGCCAGCTGAGGACGTCCGTGATGACCCCGCCGAACAGGACGCCGGCGGCGCCGCCCGCGCCGTTCATCGCGCCCCACAGGGCGATCGCGCGGTGTCGCTCGGGGCCGGCGGCGAAC
>VAWV01000224.1 GCA_005883295.1 Actinomycetota bacterium | reverse complement strand
CGGATCGGCGACCACCACCACTCGTTGTCGCGGTACCAGTCGACGGTCAGAGGCAGGCCCTCCTCCAGGTGCACGCGCGGCTCCCAGCCGAGCGCGCGGACCTTGTCGGATGCCAGCGAATAGCGCCTGTCGTGACCGGGCCGGTCGGTCACGTGCTCGATCAGCGACTCGTCGCGGCCGGCGAGCTCGAGCAGGCGGCGGACCAGCACAATGTTGGCCTCCTCGTCGGGCCCGCCCACGTTGTAAACCTGGCCCGGCTCGCCACGCAGGAGGACGAGGTCGATCGCCCGCGCGAAGTCCTCCATGAAGAGCCAGTTGCGCACCTGCATGCCGTCGCCGTAGACGGGGATGCGGTCGCCCGCCAGCGCGTTGAGCAAGCACAGCGGGATCAGCTTCTCGGGGTACTGGCGCGGTCCGTAGTTGTTCGAGCCGCGGCAGATGGAGGCGTGGGTGCCGTAGGTGTGCACGTGCGCCGAGACGAGCAGGTCGCCGGCGGTCTTCGTGGCGCTGTATGGCGACGACGGGTTGAGCGGCGACTCCTCGGTGAACGAGCCCGACGCGATCGACCCGTAGACCTCGTCCGTGGACACCTGCACGTAGCGGCCGACCCCCGCCTCGCGTGCGGCGTCGAGCAGCACGCCGGTGCCGATCACGTGCGTGCGTGCGAACGCCTCCTGGTCGGCGATCGAGCGGTCCACGTGGGACTCCGCCGCGAAGTTCACGATCGCGTCGCAGCCCTGGGCCAGCTCGCGCACCAGGTCGCGGTCCTCGATCGCGCCCTCCACGAAGTCGATCCGGTCCTCCACGTCGGCCAGGTTCTCCCGCCGGCCGGCGTAGGTGAGCTTGTCGAGCACCACCACCTCGTCGCCGCGGTCCTCGAGCACCACCCGCACGTAGGCCGACCCGATGAAGCCGGCCGCCCCCGTCACGAGCAGCCTCATCGCGCCACGGCCCGCTCGGCCAGGTAGCTGCGCAGCCCGTTCTGCCAGTCGGGGAGGTAGAAGGCATAGTCGCGCTCGGTCCCGAGCACCGAGTACGCGGGCCGGCGCGCAGGCCGCGGAAACTCCTCGGTTGTGCACGAGAGCGTCCGGCACTCCACGCCGGCCTGCTCGAAGATCTCCACCGCGAACTCGAACCACGAGCACGCTCCTCCGGCGGCGATGTGGTGCAGCCCGTGGTCGTCGCCGTCTAGCAGGCGGACGAGCGCGTCGGCGAGGTGGCCCGTGTAGGTGGGACAGCCCACCTGGTCCCGGACGACCACGACCTCCCCGAGCTCACGCCCCAGCCGGAGCATCGTCTCCACGAAGTTGCGCCCGTTCGCGCCGAACAGCCACGAGCTGCGCACCACGAAGTGCTGCGGGTTCGCCGCCGCCACCTGGTGCTCGCCCGCGAGCTTGGTCGCCCCGTAGACCGAGAGCGGGTGAGGCGTGTCCGACTCGATGTATGGGCGCCGGCTCTCGCCGTCGAACACGTAGTCGGTCGACGGGTGGACCACCGGCGCGCCGACGTAAGCGGCGGCGGCCGCCACAGTCCCCGCCGCGGTCGCGTTCAGTCGCTCAGCCGGGCGGGGATTGGCCTCGGCTCCGTCCACGTCGGTCCAGGCGGCGCAGTTGATGACAGCGTCCGGCGCGGCGCGTGTGACCGCTCGCTGCACGCGCGGCGCGTCCGTCACGTCGAGGTCGGAGTGCTCGAGCGCGATCACCTCGTGGTTCACGAACTCGGCCGCTCGCACCACGTCGCGACCGAGCATGCCGCCGGCTCCGGTTACCAGGATCCGCATGCGCTAAGGATGGCGGCTGAGCTAGAGAATCGCGATCTCGGCGTTGTCGCCTACCACGAAGCGGTAGGCGCGCGGCTGCGCCGGTCCGCGCGCGATCCGCACGTTGCGCCCGATCAGGCTGGCCTCGAGCCGGCCCTCCAGGTCGCGGATCGACGAGCCCTCCATCACGATCGAGTACTCGAGCTCGGCTCCGTCGATCGTCACGTCCTCCGCGATCGCGGTGTAGGGCCCGATGTAGGCGTTCGCGATCCGCGACCCGCGGCCGATGATCGCGGGGCCCCGGACGGTGGAGCGTTCGAGCGTCACCCCTGGCTCGATCACCACCCTGCCTTCCACGCGGGAGTCGATCAGCTCGCCCTCGATCCGCTCGTCGAGGTCGTCCAGGATCAGCCGGTTGGCGTCGAGCATGTCCTGCACCTGGCCGGTGTCCTTCCACCAGCCGCGCACGATGTGCGGGTCCACAGTCATGCCGGCGTCGATCAGGTGCTGGATCGCGTCGGTGATCTCGAGCTCCCCCCGCCACGATGGCTGGATGGCGCGTGCCGCCTCCAGGATCGGCGGGGTGAACATGTAGACCCCGACGAGCGCGAGGTCGGAGCTCGGGTCCTTCGGCTTCTCCACCAGCCGGGCCACGCGATCCCCGTCGAGCTCGGCAACCCCGTAGTTCTCGGGGTCCGGTACCTGGGTCAGCAGGATCAGCGCGTCGGGCTGCTTAGAGCGGAACTGCGTCACGAGCTCCACGATCCCGTCGCGGAGCAGGTTGTCCCCGAGGTACATCACGAACGGCGAGTCGCCCAGGAAGTCCTCCGCCGTGATCACCGCGTGCGCCAACCCGCGCGGCGCGTCCTGCTCGATGTAGGTGATCGATACGCCGAACCGCTCTCCGTCGCCCGCGGCCTCGCGGATCTCGGCGCCCGTGCCGGGCGCGATGATGATCCCGATGTCGCGGATGCCGGCCTCGGCAAGCGACTCGATCCCGTAGAAGAGCACCGGCTTGTTGGCGACCGGCACGAGCTGCTTCGCGCTCGTGTGGGTGATGGGCCGCAGCCGCGTGCCCTTCCCGCCTGAGAGGATCAGTCCCTTGAGGTCGGCCACCTAATACTTACCGCCAAGCTTGTGGTGGTCCCAGCTGACCACCCGGGTGGGGACGAAGCGGAGGCCCACCCGCTTCGGTGCCTGGGCCTCGACCATCGCCCGGACCTCGGGCCCGAGCTCGCCGCCCGTGTACCGCTCGAACAGCGCCAGCCCGTACTCGGCGACGCGCGCGGGCTCGTGCTCCACCTCCACGTCGCACTCCAGCATCGTTCCCCGCAACTCGTCGTACTGGACGCCGTCCTCCACCTGCAGGGTGGCCCGCGGATCGCGCTCGAGGTTGCGCGCCTTCTGCGACCTCGCATACGTCCAGCCCCGCAGCTCCATCCCCTCGGCCACGTACCAGAGCGGGACCAGATGGGCCCGGCCGTGCGGACCGATCGTCGCGCAGCTCACGATCATCTGCTCGGCGAGGAACGCGCGCAGCTCCTCGTTCGTCATACGGATCTGGTCGCGACGGGACGGCAAGGCCGCGAAAGCCTACGAAGGTTCAGGATTGGCGTCCGCTTCCCGGTGGTATACGCGGATGCGGTGAATTCGGGGGGAGGCACCGCGCGCTAGTCGCGGCGCTGGGTGCCGCGCTCGTCCCGGCGACCCGGCTCCCAGCAGCCGCGGCAGCGCTGCGCTCTACCGCTTTGCGGCGCCCGCCTAATGCTTCGCGGCGCCGGCGAGCTGCTCCGCCGCCTCCAGGACCGCAAGCCGGGCCTCCTCGGGCTC
>VAWV01000223.1 GCA_005883295.1 Actinomycetota bacterium | reverse complement strand
TCAGATCGGCAAGGCGTTCCGCAACGAGATCACCACTCAGAGCTTCATCTTCCGCACCTACGAGTTCGAGCAGATGGAGATCGAGTACTTCGTGCCGCCGGCCGAGGCCGAGGAGTGCCACCGGCGCTGGATGGACGACCGCATGCGCTGGTACACCGACCTCGGCATCCGGCCGGACCGCCTCCACCTTCGCAAGCACGGCCCCGACGAGCTCTCGCACTATTCGAGCGCCACCTCCGACGTCGAGTACCTCTTCCCCATGGGCTGGTCCGAGCTCGAGGGCATCGCCAACCGCGGCGACTTCGACCTCACCCAGCACATGAAGTTCTCGGGCGAGAAGCTCGAGTACGTCGACACCGCCACGGGCGAGCGCTACGTGCCACACGTGATCGAGCCGTCGGCAGGAGCCGACCGCGCCCTGCTCGCCTTCCTGGTCGACGCCTACGACGAGGAGGTGGTCGAGGGACGCGAGCGGGTGCTGCTGCGCCTCCATCCCAGGCTGGCCCCGGTCAAGGTCGCGGTGCTCCCCCTCGTGAACAAGGACGGCCAGCCCGAGATCGCCCGCGAGATCTATGAGGACCTCCGCGTCCGGATGCCGGCCGAGTACGACTCGGGCGGATCGATCGGCAAGCGCTACCGGCGCCAGGACGAGATCGGGACGCCCTGGGGCGTGACCGTCGACCACCAGACGCTCGAGGACCGGACCGTCACGCTCCGCGACCGCGACTCGCTCGATCAGACGCGCATCGCGATCGAAGAGCTCGGGGACGAGCTCGAGCGCCGCCTCGGCGAGCCCTGGCGCTCGCCCAAGCTAAACGGCTGACGCGCGGCGCGCGATGCGCTCCCGCGCCCGGCGGCGTGCGCCGGCCGTCACCAGCTTCCCGAGCGCCGAGCGTCTCCCGGCGAGCGCGAAGTAGGCGCGGTCCGCGAAGTCCGGGAACCGCTCCACCAGCGCCGCGAGCGGGCGGCCCCCGGGGAGCAGGCGCAGGAGTGGCGCGAGCGCCCGCCCCGCCGACTCCCGGCGCCCATCGGGGAGCACGATGTGCCAGGAGGCCATCCGCTCCTCCTCGCCGAGGTCGCCGACCAACGGCTCGGCCTCGGGTGCATCCAGCGCGACCGGGCGCAGGCGGCGGCGGCCGTCCCAGGCCAGCACCTTCCCCATGACCCACACGCACAGGCCGCAGTCAGCGTCGTAGAGAACTGTGACGCTCGGCATGTTTCGGGAATACCCACGGGCGCTAAGCTGGCCATCCAGCCAAGGCGACGGAGCGACACGGGAGCGGCACTCATGGCAGACACGGCGACCAAGCAGGCGACGGCCCAGCGGCAGGCCGTGGACAGCGTCTCCTACCAGGACCTCTACCGGCGCTGGGAGAACGGCAACTGGAAGTCGACCGAGCTCGACTTCTCGCAGGACTACACCCACTGGCACGAGACCTTCTCCGATCTCGAGCGAAGCGCCGCGCTCTGGAACTACTCGATGTTCTTCCACGGCGAGGACTCCGTCACCGACAACCTGTCGCCCTACATCGACGCCGCCCCTCGCGAGGAGCAGAAGTACTTCCTGGCCACGCAGCAGGTGGACGAGGCGCGCCACGCCGTCTTCTTCGGCCGCTTCATGAAGGAGGTCGTGGAGCGCGGGCAGGACATCGGCAGCTCGCTCCACGCCACTCAGCCCCACCTCACCTGGGGCTTCCGCAAGACCTTCGAGTACCTCGACAAGGTGGCCGACGGCCTCCGCAAGGACCGCTCCAAGCCCAACTTCGCCGCCGCGATCACGATGTACCACCTGGTGGTCGAGGCGACGTTGGCCCAGCCCGGCCAGCACTTCATCGAGGGCTACCTCGAGAAGCGCGGGATCCTGCCCGGGTTCTACCAGGGGATGAAGAACGTCTCCAAGGACGAGCAACGGCACATCGGCTTCGGTGTGAAGTGCCTGTCCGACCTCGTGAGGGAGGACCCGGATTGCAAGTACGCCGTGGCCGACCTCCTCCGGGAGGTGCTGCCGATGTCGGTCGGAGTGTTCGTACCACCGAACTGGGATCGCCGCTACGTGGAGGTCTTCGGCTCGACCATCGAGGAGGTCTACCTCCAGGGCATGCAGTCGTTCGAGTCCAAGATGCGCGCCGCCGGCCTCCCGCTGGAGGAGCTCCCGGGCGCCCCTCCGCTCCCGATCACGCTCACTCCCGCCGAGCGGGTCGAGCGGGCGCTCACGATGCTGCAGGCGGGGTTCATCGGCGAGAAGACCGGCCCTCCGTCCCGCGACCCGCAGAAGGTCGCCCTCCTGTTCGACCTCATCAGCCGCTCGGTGGACACCAGCGCCACGCCGAACGGGGCGGCGGCGATCCAATGGGACTTCAAGGACGCCGAGCCGTGGTTCCTGCGGATCGACAACGGCTCGACGCACACCGAGCCGGGCCGGCTCGAGCGCCCGGACATCACGCTGCGGTGCGCCTTCGAGGACTGGGTGGACATCACCGCGGGTCGCGAGGACCCGCGGATCGCGATGCTCAAGGGCAAGCTGCGCCCGCGGGGCAGCATCCGCATGCTCATGCGGATGCCGAGATTGTTCGGCCGGTAGGGCTTGGCCTAGAGCTCGCGCAGCTCCGCTGCGATCCGCCGCTCGTCCTCGCGCGCGGCGTCCTCGGTCCAGCGCCACCGCACGCCGTCGAGGATCTCAGTCCGCGAGCCGGCCAGGTGGTCCTGCAGCCGCACCACCTCAAGCGCCACGGCAGCCACGTGCGCCGCGGCGCGGAGCTCCTCCCTGACGACGGTCGCGCGCCCGTACGCGGTGAATGCCACGCCGCGCCCGAGCAGGCAGAGCGCGGCCTCCGGGTCCTCGCGTAGCCGGGCGAGCGTGGCGCGCTCGCGGCCGAGGGCGAAGACGATGCGGCGGTCTGATGTCCGCTGCGCAGTCGACACCGGTATCGCGTGCGGGCCCGCCACGCACAGCACGCCCGGCGTCCCGGGCTCCCAATCCGGCAGGATGTCCATGGCGTGACACTGAACCACGTGCGGCGCGGCGAGGGCGAGCCGCTCCTGCTGATCCACGGCATCGGCGGCGAGTGGCGCTCCTGGGACCCCGTCATGGATCGCCTCGCGGCCGAGCGCGACGTGGTGGCGATCGACATGCCGGGCTTCGGTGCGTCGCCTCCACTGGCGACTGGCCTGCCTCCAGGAGCACGTGCCCTGGCGGAGGCGGTGGCGGAATTCGTGCGAGCCGAGGTGAGCGCCGGGCCGATCGACGTCGGCGGCCACTCGCTAGGGGGCTGGACTGCGCTCGAGCTCGCGAAGCTCGGGGTGGCCCGCCGCGTGACCGCGGTCGCGCCGGCCGGGTTCTGGACCCGGGCCGAGGCGGCCTACGGACGAATGACGCTCCGGTGGACGGCCTGGATCGTGCGCCACGCACCCGGGCTTCTGTCCCGCGGCTACGAGCGCCCGTCCACGCGCGCGCTCCTCGCCAGCGGGCAGTTCGGGCATCCGAGGAGGGTCGATCCGGACGACCTACGTCGGATGGGCGACGCTCTGCGGGGCGCGTCCGGCTGGGACGACACCCTGCGGGCCACGACCCGCGGCCGGTTCTCGGGCGGCGCACAGGTGCAGGTGCCGGTCACGATCCTGTGGGGGACGCGCGACCGGCTGCTCCTGCCCCGCCAGGCGGCACGTGCCGAGGCCGAGGTCCCGGGAGCCGAGCTCATTCGGCTCGACGGCGCCGGCCACTTCGCCCACTGGGACGAGCCGGAGTCGGTGATCGGCGCGCTGCTCGCGCCGGGTTAGCGTCCTGAGGCGGAACTGAGGTGGCTCACTGACCGGGCGGGTCACCGAGCAGGTAGCGAGCCACCGAGACCGCCGTGTCGACGGCGTCGGAGCTCGCCCAGTCGGCGTCCGAGGTGAGCTGCACCTCGAGGCCGTCGGCGAGGGCGAGGAAGATCGACACCACCGCCTCGGCATCCGACCGCAGCCGCACGATTCCCTCGCGCTCCTTCTCCACGAGGATCTCGGCGACCTCGGCGCGCACGCGGCGGTAG
This sequence comes from Actinomycetota bacterium, assembly GCA_005883295.1. Lineage (GTDB taxonomy): Bacteria > Actinomycetota > Thermoleophilia > Solirubrobacterales > Thermoleophilaceae > AC-37. The sequence goes on along the minus strand of VAWV01000223.1, from coordinate 2,499 downwards.
AGCGCGGCGATCTCCTCGCGGACGTCGTCGTTCCGGCGGGCCACGCTCAGGAGCTCGTGGATGACGGCGTGGCTCCCGGCGTCCTCGGCCACGAACTGCTCGAGGCCCCAGACCAGGGCCTGCACGATCGCGTCGAGCGAGCCCGCGTCGCGCAGACGCTCCTCGATCGCGGCCACGCGGACGTCGGCGTCGTGCCGGACCACCTCCACGAGCAGCCGCTCCTTGGAGCCGAAGTAGTAGTGAAGGAGGCCGCGCGAGACGCCCGCCTCCTGAGCCACGTGATCGAACGTGGACCCGGCGGCGCCGCGGCGGGCGACGCTCGAGCGCATCGCCGCGACGATGCGCCGCGCCTTGTCGGAGTCGAGCCGCCGCTCGGTGCGTTCGCGCGCCTCGGCCGCTTCCACGACGCGTACTCTAGCTGGCCAGCCAACCAGAGGGTGGCGCTATGGCGGGTTGTTCGGCGCGCATTCCCCGCTGCCTCCTGAACGGCAATAGTCGGACAGCGGGGAACGCCGCGCCTCCGACCCGCTCGCCGCTCGAAGCGGAAAAGGGGCGCCTGACGGCGCCCCTTTTCAAGTTACATCTCGGCGCCGCTAGGTCGCCGCGCCTGCCGGCTGCGGTGCCGAGCTCGACGAGGTGGTGGTCGAGCTGTACTCGAACTCCTCCTCGGCGCCGAACAGCGCGTCGAGCACCTTCTTCCGCAGGCCTTCCGACAGCGCGAGCGCGGCACCGGCCGCGACGATCAGGAGGATCACCCTCCCCCGCCTGCGCCGGTGCTTCTTCGCCTTCGCGCCACGCAGCGAGTCGGCCGCCTCGCGCAGCGAGCTCGCGGCCTCCCGCAGCTCACGCTGCGTCTTCTTGTCGTCGAGGAGGGCCTTCGCCGGGCCCTTGCCGTTCGACATGCGCTCGTAGGCCTTGCGCGCCGACTCGTAGGCCGTGCGCAGGTTGTCGCGCAGCTGGTCGTCCTCGACGAGGCGCTGCACGTAGGGGTTGGACCGGGCGGCCCTGCTGGCCGCTACCGCCCCGGCGCCGGCCTTCGCGGCCTTCTTCTTCTTCGATGCCATGGCTCTCCTCGGATCCGCTCCTTGAGAGGAAAACATACCCGGAGCGGCCGAGCGGGCACAAGTCCGTGCCGCGAGGCGCCTGTCTGGCGCGCGACCGTCCCCCGCGTCAGCGCCCCTTGGCGGCCGCCCGCTCCCGGCGCTTGGCTGCCGCGCGCTCCCGCCTCGGCGCCGGCACCGGAGTGGGGCGCCGGCGTGCGGGCGGGGGTCCCTCGAGCGCCGCGTCGAGCACCCGGTCGACCTGGTCGGCGAAGACGAACTCGATGTCCTTGCGCAGGGCCGGAGGGAACTCGTCGATGTCGGGCTCGTTCAGCTTCGGCGCTATCACCCGCGTGATCCCAGCGCGCTGGGCGGCGAGCGCCTTCTCCTTGAGCCCGCCGATCGGGAGCACCTGACCGGTCAGCGTGACCTCTCCGGTCATCGCCGTGTCGGAGCGGACGCGCCGCCCGGTGATCAGCGAGACCAGCGCGGTGACCATGGTGACGCCGGCGCTAGGCCCGTCCTTGGGAACCGCCCCGGCCGGGACGTGCACGTGGATGTCGTGGTTCGCGAACCAGTCCTCCGGGATGTCGGCCGCGAAGCGCCACACATCACCCTTCACCCACGACAGCGCCGCCGCCGCCGACTCCTTCATGACGTCGCCGAGCTGGCCGGTTATCTGCAGGCGCCCCTCGCCCGGATATGCGGTCGCCTCGACGAAGAGGACGTCGCCGCCGACCGGCGTCCAGGCGAGCCCGGTCGCGACACCGGGGTGGTCGGTGCGCCGGCCGGCCTCGGAGAGGAAGCGGCGCTTGCCGAGCATCTCGGTCACGTGCTTCGGCCGGATCGTCTTCTTCCGGTTGCGCGTCCCCTCGGCGTACTCGCGCGCCACCTTGCGGCAGATCGCACCGATCTCGCGCTCCAGGCTGCGCACGCCGGCCTCGCGCGTGTAGCCCTCGATGATCAGCCGCAGCGCCTCCTCGGTTATCTCGATCTTGCCGCGGGTGAGCCCGTTCCGCTCGACCTGGCGGGGCACCAGGTACCGCTTGGCGATCTCCAGCTTCTCCTCCTCGGTGTAGCCGGCCAGCGGAATGACCTCCATGCGGTCCTGCAGCGCCGCGGGGATCGGGTCCAGCAGGTTGGCGGTCGTGATGAAGAAGACGCGCGAGAGGTCGAACGGCAGGTCCAGGTAGTGGTCGCGGAAGCTCGAGTTCTGCTCGGGATCCAGGACCTCGAGCATCGCGCTCGAGGGATCGCCGCGGAAGTCCGCGCCCATCTTGTCGATCTCGTCGATCATCACCACCGGGTTGGCGGTGCCCGCGTCGCGGATCGCGCGGATGATCGTGCCCGGGATGGCGCCGACGTAGGTCCGGCGGTGGCCGCGGATCTCCGACTCGTCGCGCACGCCGCCGACTGACATGCGCTGGAACTCGCGTCCCATTGCGGTGGCGATCGAGCG
>VAWV01000222.1 GCA_005883295.1 Actinomycetota bacterium | reverse complement strand
GGGCTGACGGGGCGCAAGATCATCGTCGACACCTACGGCGGCGCCGCACGCCACGGGGGCGGTGCGTTCTCGGGGAAGGACCCGTCCAAGGTGGACCGCTCCGCGGCGTACGCCGCCCGCTACGTGGCGAAGAACGTGGTGGCCGCCGGTCTGGCCGACCGCTGCGAGATCCAGGTGGCGTACGCGATCGGCGTGGCGCATCCGGTATCGGTGATGGTCGACACCTACGGCACCGAGCGCGTGGCGCGGTCGAAGATCGCGGAGCTGATCAACGAGCACTTCGACCTGCGGCCCGGCGCCTTCCGCGACTACCTCAATCTGCACAGGCCGATCTACCAGAAGACCGCGGCGTACGGCCACTTCGGCCGCGACGACCACGACTTCACCTGGGAGAAGACCGACAAGGCGGAGCTGCTCCGCGAGGCCGCGGGCCTCGGGGAGCGCGAGGCGGCGCCGGCCTAGCCGCCGCCGGCTATTCGGCCGCCGCCGGCGGAGGCGTCGCGGCCGGCGGGATCGGCGGTGCCTCGGACTGCGCGATCACGCGGTCGATCTTCGCCACCACGGACTCCGGCGCCGCGATCCCCCCGAAGCGGAGGTCGCCGGCCTCCTCGCCGGCCGTGGCGAAGTCGATGGTCCCGACCCGGAGGAGCCGTTCGGGCAGGGTCTGGCGGATGGCGTGGTCCTGGAGCCGGTCCACCCGCGTCTCCTGGATCTGGCGTGTGAGGACCCCTCGCTGCACCCGCAGGCGGCGCGTGGTGATCGTGTACTTCGTGAACACCCGCTTGAGCCAGCCAGCGATCAGCACGATCACGAAGACGCCGGCCCCGATGGCGATCCCGACGCCCGCGCTCGCCGCGAGCCCGCCGATCACTCCCGCGGCCCCGGCCGCGAGCAGTCCGAGGAAGTAGAAGCTCAGGATCGAGCGCCACGACGGGCGCCCCTGGAAGATGACCGACTCACCGGGGCTGAGATCCACGCGCGAAGCGTATCCATCGGGCCGGGTCGGATAGGGGCTGCGTCCGGGGGTCCCCGTACCTTCGGCGTCGTGATCGCGAAGGTCGAGCCACTCACCCCGGCGAGGGCCCTGCGTGGCCCCTTCGACTACCGGATTCCCGGCGAGATGGAGGAGGTCGACGTCGGATCGATGCTCGTCGTGCCGTTCGGCAGGCGCCGCCTCCTCGGGGTGGTGGTGGACTTGGCCGACGAGAGCGAGTTGCCATCCGAGCGGCTCGTCGAGCCGCTGGCGGCGCTCGACCGGCGCGTGCCGAAGGAGCTCGTGAGGCTCGGCCTCTGGGCGGCGGAGGAGTACTGCTCCACGCCGGCGCGCGGGCTCGCGCTCGTCCTTCCGCCGGGGGCCGGGATCGGCGCACTGCCGCGGGTCGGGATCCGGCGGGTGCTCACCGCCGCGATCACTGACGCAGGCCGCGCGGCCCTCTGCGGGACGCGGATCCGGCTGGGCGGCCGCCAGCGCGCCGCGCTCGACGCGCTCGCGGACGGACCGCAGACGGCCACCCGGCTCAACCGCGCTGCTGGCTGCGGCCACTCCACCCTGCGGTCGCTCGAGGCCCGCGGGCTCGTCTCGCTGGATCAGTCAGAGCAGCGCCGCCGTCCGGCGCTCGCCGCCGTCGGTGCGCCCGCCGGGCGCGCCGTCGAGCCCACCCCGGCGCAGCGCGCCGCACTCGCTGCGATCGAGGCGCGGATGGACGAACGTCAGCCCGCCGGGCTGCTACTGCACGGCGTCACGGGCAGCGGGAAGACCGAGGTCTACCTGCGCGCCGCGGCGGCGGCTCTCGAGCGCGGCCGGTCGGCGATCGTCCTGGTTCCGGAGATCGCCCTCACGCCCCAGACCGCCGCGCGCTTCGAGGAGCGGTTTGGCGACACCGTCGCCGTGCTCCACTCGCGACTCGGGGCGGGGGAGAGGCACGACGAGTGGCTGAGGCTTCGCCGCGGCGAGGCTCGCGTGTGCGTGGGCCCGCGCTCGGCGGTGTTCGCGCCCGTAGCGGACCTCGGGCTGATCGTGATCGACGAGGAGCACGACGCCTCTTACAAGCAGGAGGGCGATCCGCGCTACGACGCCCGTCGCGTGGCGGAGCGGCGTGCCGATCAGTCCGGCGCGGTGCTCGTCGCCGGGAGCGCCACACCCCGGCCCGAGAGCCGCCTCCGTCTGGAGCGCCTGACCCTCCCCTCGCGGGTCGATTCCCGACCGCTGCCCCCGGTGGAGCTCGTGGGGTCGCTCGGGGCAACCGGTGTGCTCCACGCGCGCACGCTCGACGCGCTCAACGCGATCGGCTCGCGCGCCGAGAAGGCCATCGTCCTGCTCAACCGCCGGGGCTGGTCCAACTTCCTCTCCTGCCGCTCGTGCGGAAGGGTCTGGGACTGTCCCGAGTGCGACGTCTCGCTCGTGCTCCACCGCGCGAGCGGCCGGCTTGCCTGCCACCACTGCGGGCACACCGAGACCGTGCCCGGCGCCTGCCCCGATTGCGGCTCGGTGTCGCTGGCGCGGCATGGCGCTGGCACGGAGCGCCTCGAGCGCGAGCTCGAGCGCGCGGTGGCGCCACTGCCGGTGTTCCGGCTCGACGCCGACGCGGTGACCGGTCGCGGGGCGGTGGCCGCGCTGCTCCGCCGCTTCGACTCCGCGCCGGCCGGCGTCCTCGTCGGCACGCAGATGGTGGCTAAGGGGCACGACTTCCCGGACGTCACCCTCGGCGTGGTCGTGGACGCCGACTCGACCCTGCGCTTCCCGGACTTCCGCGCCGAGGAGCGCACGTTCGCGCTCGTCGCGCAGTTGGCGGGCCGGAGCGGGCGCGGGCCGCGGGGCGGGCGCGTGATCGTGCAGGCCCTCGATCCCGGCGCGCGGGCGCTGCAGCACGCCGCGGCGCACGATGCCGAGGGCTTTCTCTCGGGCGAGCTCGAACGCCGCCGGGCGCTCTCCTATCCGCCGTTCTCGCACCTGATCCGGATCGTGTGCTCGGCCCGCGAGGCGGGCCCCGAGGCCGCGGCCGCGGCGGAGATCCGGGAGCGGATCGAGGAGCCGCGCGCGATGGTGCTGGGCCCGGCGCCGCTGTTCCGCCGCGCCGGACGCGAACGCACGCAGCTGCTCGTCAAGGCGGTCGGGGACTCGGCAGTGCGGGCCGCCGCCGTGAGGGCCGTGCGCGACGCCGTCGACGGCGTGGCGAGGAGCCGCTCGGCCCGCGGCGTGAGCTTCTCCGTGGACGTCGACCCGCAGTAGACTCGCCTGGGTGGGCGAGGAGCAGCACGAAAGGGAGCCGGAGCTCGATCTGGGGGTCGAGGAGCCACTCGATCCCGAGGCCGACGAGCAGCCGCGGCTCGACCCCGAGGTCGAGGCCCGGCGGCTTGCGGCCATGTCGTTCGTGCGCCGCTACGGCGACCCGGTGCTGAAGAGCAAGGCGACGCCCGTCGACCGCTTCGACGACACGCTTCGGGGCCAGGTCGCGCGCATGGCCGGGATCATGAGCGACGCGTTCGGCGTGGGGCTCGCGGCGCCCCAGCTCGGGATTTCGCAGCGGCTGCTCGTGTACCGGGTGGGTCAGGAGGCCCCGGTGATCGCGCTGGTCAACCCCGAGGTCGAGTGGACGGGCGAGGACGAAGAGGGCTGGGAGGAGGGCTGCCTCTCGATTCCGGGCGTCCAGGTCGACGTCGACCGTCCCGTCCACGTGCGCGTCCGGGCGCGCGACGAGCAAGGCGATGAGCGCCTGGTCGAGGCGTCGGGGCTCGAGGCGCGCGTCATCCAGCACGAGATCGACCACCTGGACGGCGTCCTCATCCTCGATCGGACCTCCAAGGAGCAGCGCAAGGAGGCGATTCGGGCGCTGCGTGAGATGGAGAGCGCCGACGAGGAGGCTGCGTAGGCCGCTCCTTGCGGAGCGGCGGCGCCGCGATCGCCGGGAGGAAGGCGATCGCGGCTTTGAGCGGCACGGTGGGTGCGAGCCCTCCCTGTTAGCAAGCTCGCGCCCAACCTAACCCGGCTCGCGCGTTTTCGCCACCCCTCGCTCGGGGGCGATTCGGCGCTAGTTGCGGAAGCCGGGCAGAGTCCGGCTCAGGCGGCCTTGAGGACCTTGCCCGACTTGAGGCAGCGCGTGCACACGTACTCGCGGCGAGGGGTCCCGCCCACCTGGATGCGGACCTTCTGGAGGTTCGGCTCGAAGCGCCGCTTCGTCGCCACCATCGAGTGGCTGCGGCTATTCCCGAACGAGGGTCCCTTTCCGCACGAGTAACAGACCTTTGGCACGGCGCGGAAGGGTAGCGGGCGTTGCCGAGCCGCGACAAAAGCAGCACTGAAGGGTCACGTTCGTAACGCTCCCGTCACCGTGCGTTCGCCCGCGAGTGGACGTGGTGCACCTAACCCATCAGATAGATGTATTACGTCGACCACGTCGCCAATGCGCCAAGCCCGCGGGCGACGAACCGGTCCTCCCCTGTCA
>VAWV01000088.1 GCA_005883295.1 Actinomycetota bacterium | reverse complement strand
CCCAGCCGGGTCTCCGCGTACGGTGGGATCACGCCGCCGTGGTCGTCCCTGACCAGCTGTCTCCTCCGGCGATAGCCAGGCTCGCGCTCCTTCCAGTGGGTGAGCACGGGCGAGGCGATGAAGATCGACGAGTAGGTGCCCGAGGCGACGCCAACCAGCAGCGCGAAACCGAAGTCCTTCAGCGTCTGACCGCCGAAGAGCATCAGCGCGGCGATCGGCATCAGCGTGGAGGCGCTCGTGGCCAGCGACCTCGTGAGCACCTCGGACATCGACCTGTTGACGATCTGGGAGAACGTCGCACGCGGCATCCGCGGGACGTTCTCACGTATTCGGTCGAACACGATGATCGTGTCGTAGAGGGAGTAACCGAGGATCGTGAGCAGCGCGGCGACCGTGGCGGTGGTGACCTCGCGACTGGTCAGGGCGTACACGCCCGCCGTGATCAGCAGGTCGTGCGCCAGGGCGATCAGCACCGGGACCGCGAACTTGAACTCGAACCGCAGCCCGATGTAGATCGAGATCAGGATCAGCGACGCGATGATCGCCAGCACCGCCGTCTTGGCGATCTGCTGGCCGAACGTCGGCCCGATCGACTCGCTGGAGAAGTCGTGGACGCCGAACTTCGAGTTGAGCGCGCTCTGGACCCGGGTGACCTTGGACGGCTCGAGCTTGTGGACCCGGATCTGGATGACGTTCTTTCCAAGGTCCGGCTCCTTGACGCTCTGGATCTTCGCGTCGCCGTACCCGAGCGGCGTGAGCACGCTACGGACCTGGGCGACGCTCGCCGGATGGTTGAGGGGCGTCTTGATCCGGGTGCCCGACTCGAAGTCGATCCCGAAGTTGATCCCCAGCGTGGCGATGGCGATCGCGCCCGCGGCGATGATCGTGCCCGACATCGAGAAGAACCAGTTGGACAGGCCGCTGAAGTCGAGCCGCCAGCGATGCTGGCGCGCGCCGATCCCGATCGCTGACTTCGAGCGAAGCAGCCGCGAGCGGCTCATTGACCCCAGGATCGCCGAGGTGGCCAGCACGGCCGTGAACAGCGAGACCAGGGTCCCGATGCCCAGCGTGAAGGCGAAGCCCTTGACGCCGGCCGTGGCCAGCGTGAACAGGATGAACGCGACGCCGATCGTGACCACGTTCGCGTCGACGATCGTCCGGATGCCCTTCTGGTAGCCGCTCGCGATCGCTGCCGGGATCGATCTCCCCTGGCGCGCCTCCTCCTTGATGCGCTCGAAGATCACGATGTTGGCGTCGGCCGCAACGCCGAGCGTGAGGATCATGCCGGCGATGCCCGGCAGGGTGAGCGTGATCGGGATCAGCTTGACCATCGCGAACAGCAGAAGCGCGTAGGCGATCAGCGCGCCGCCCGCAATGACACCCAGCACGCGGTAGAGGATGAGCAGGAAGATCAGCGTGAGCAGCAGGCCCGCGGCGCCCGCGATGAGGCCCTGGTGGAGCGCCTGCTTACCGAGGGTCGCCGAGACCTGGGTCTTGGAGATCAGCTTGAGCGAGATCGGCAGCGCACCGATGCGCAGGTTCTCGGCGAGGTCCTGGGTCTCCTGGAGCGACCCGATGCCGTTGATCTGCGCGCCCGTGTCGCCGGGGATCCCCTCCGGGTTGTCCACGTAGCTGACCGTGGCCAGCGACACGATCTGGTTGTCCAGCGAGATCGCGAAGCGCTGGTACTTGGCCTGGTTGGGGACGTTCGGCGCGAGCAGGTTCTGGCCGCGCTGGGCCTCGCGCTTGGTGGCCCGGGCGAACGCCTTGCGCCCCGCGTCGGTGAACGAGAAGGTGACGATCGGCTCGCTCGTCTGGGGGTCGCTCGCCTGCTTGGGATCCCGGATGTCCGAGCCGGAGAGCTCCGAGTCGTCCTCCAGCACGTAGTAGGCCGGCACCTGGACCTTGCGCCCCGAGATCTTCTGCTGCTTGATGATCACGATCCCGCGCGGGACCTTGACCACGATGCTTCCCTGCGGAGGCCCGTGGCCGTCGAGTGACTTCAGCGTGGCCGGACACGCGGTTCCCTTCGCGGGCTTGGCGGCTCCACCGTGCTGGCGCTTGACGGCGGCGGTCTGGGTGTAGTCCGCCGCGATCTCCGAGCAGCTGCCGTAGTAGGCGCTCGCGTCGTTGGCCTGCGTCGGGCCAACCGTGCCGGCCCGCACGTCCCCGGGGTGGATCAGCTGCCGCTGCCCGCCCGCCGTCGGCGGTCCGAAGAGGTAGTACTTGTCGCCGGCGGTGTCGTTGCGGCGGTCGTAGTACTGGCGGATGAGCGCCTGGTTGCCGTGGTAGAGCCGCACGACCGCCTTCGACGGCCCGTCCGGCGGGAGGTCGTTGGCCGTCGCGGTTGGCCTCTGCTTGGAGGCGATCTGGACGGCCGTGAACAGCGGCAGCGCCCCCTGGTTGGAGAACTGGATGCCCTGCTGCGGATTGGCCTGCTCCAGGGCGGCGAGGCGGATGACCTTGCCGTTGACGTCCAGGAAGAGGTTGGGCTCCCAGTCGTAGAACTGGAGCTGCGCGGTGGTGCCCACCTGCTGCTCGGCGCGGGCCGCGTTCTGAACCGCGGGCAGCCCGATCGAGATCTCGTTCGCGCCCGCGCGCTGGATCTCCGGCTCGGAGACGCCCAGCGTGTCGGTGCGCTTGCGGATCGTGTTGATCGCGTCGTCGATCGCCTGCGGCGTGACCTTCGGGACCTTCGGGGTGGGCCGGCCCTGGTAGACGAGCTCGATCCCGCCTTTCAGGTCCAGGCCGAGGCGCGTTGGCTTCGACAGCGGTGAACCCGGGATGATCACCAGGAGGGCGAGCGCCAGCAGCGCGGCCACGATCCCCAGGATCACCCGGTTCCGGCGTGGATCGGTCATGGCTTGGGCGTGAGCACCAGCAGCAGCCCGCCGTCCTCGTCATAGGCGGGGAAGATGTCGGCCATGGCGGGCTCCGGCCGGTCGCCCTCGGCGTGGACCACGACCGGCTTCTCCATCACCCGCACCCCCCACTCGAGCGCCGTGCCGATGTGGTCGTCGCCGTTCTGGAACTCGAGCCCCAGGACCTCGCGCACGGGACGGCCGATCGTGTCGTTGTCGCCGAGGCCGGTGAGCTCGCGTACGCCCTTCCCGCAGCTGATCACGCGGGCCTCCTGGTCGCAGACCACGAAGGCCGCGTTGGGCGACGGGTAGTAGTCGTCGAGCAGCTCGAACAGGAAGCCGTACCCGCAGCGGGCGCAGCCGCGCGCCTGGTTGCGGAACCCGGCCGTTCGCTCGCCCGAGACGCTCCGGTCCCCGCAGTTGGGGCAGATGAAGTGAGGCATCCGGCCCCCAAGATTAGGCACCCCGCATAGGGATTCGCTCAGAAGAGGCTGGCGGCTCCTGCGGGGCGTTCGATCCCGAGGTGCTCGTAGGCCCGGGCCGTGGCGACCCGGCCCCTCGGGGTGCGCTTCACGAAGCCGCTCTGGAGCAGGTAGGGCTCGTAGACGTCCTCGATCGTGTCGGGCTCCTCGGCCACCGCCACCGAAAGCGTGGACAGCCCCACCGGGCCGCCCTCGAACTTCTCGCAGATCGTCCGGAGGATCTCGCGGTCGAGCCGGTCGAGGCCCGCGTCGTCGACCTCCAGCATCTCTAGCGCGGCCACCGCAACGGCCTCGTCGATCGACCCCGCGTGGCGGACCTCGGAGAAGTCGCGCACGCGCTTCAGGAGGCGGTTGGCCACGCGCGGGGTGCCGCGGGAGCGCTCGGCGATCGCGCGCGCGCCCGCCTCGTCAACGTCCACGCCCAGGATCCCGGCGGAGCGGTGCGCTATTCGGGCGAGGTCCTGCGGTGGGTAGAGCTCGAGCCGGTGGGTGACGCCGAAGCGGTCCCGGAGCGGAGTCGTGAGGAGCCCCGCGCGCGTGGTGGCCCCGATCAGCGTGAACGGCGGGAGGTCGAGCGTGACCACCCTCGCGCCCGCGCCCTGGCCCACCGTGATCGGCAGCCGGCGGTCCTCCATGGCGGGATAGAAGGTCTCCTCGAGCGCGCGCGGCAGCCGGTGGATCTCATCGACGAAGAACACCGAGCGCGGCTCAAGGGCGGTGAGGAACGCTGCGACGTCGCCCTTGCGCTCGAGCGCCGGGCCCGCCGTCTGCACGAACGGCACGTCGAGCTCGGCGGCGACGATCTGCGCGAGCGACGTCTTGCCGAGCCCGGGC
>VAWV01000087.1 GCA_005883295.1 Actinomycetota bacterium | reverse complement strand
CAGCGCCGGGCTCTACCCGACGGGCCCGGCGTCTACCTGTTCCGCGACCAGAAGCGGCGGGTGCTGTACGTGGGCAAGGCAAAGTCGCTCAGGAAGCGGGTGGCGTCGCACTTCTCGAGCCCGTCCACCAAGGGGGCGCACGGGATGCTCGACGAGCTCGAGCACATCGAGTTCATCGCGACCCAGACCGAGGCCGAGGCGCTGCTCGCGGAGCAGAACTTCATCCGCCAGTACCGGCCGCGCTACAACGTGCGGCTTCGGGACGACAAGTCGTACCCGTACATCGCGATCTCGCTCGACGAGGCCTTCCCGCGGGTCTACTTCACGCGCGAGAAGCACCGCCGCGGTCGCGCCTACTTCGGCCCGTTCTCGAACGCCAAGCGCGTGCGCGAGACGCTGGACCTCCTCGGCAAGGTCTTCCAGTACCGGACCTGCGACGGCGCCGAGCCGGGTCGCGCTTCAGGGAGCCCCTGCCTCGACTACTTCATCAAGCGCTGCGGCGCACCCTGCGTCGGTTACGTCTCGAAGGAGGAGTACCGCGCCGGGATCGACAACGTGGTCGCGTTCCTGTCCGGCCACTACCGCCAGATCGAGGATGACCTCGAAGAGGAGATGCACCGCGCCGCCGACGCCCAGGAGTTCGAGCAGGCGGCGATGTACCGCAACCGGCTGAAGGCGGTCCGCTCGCTGCTCGAGCGGCAGCGGATCTCGAACGCCACGGTCGGCACGCTCGACGCGATCGCGGTGGCGGCCGAGGGCACCGACGCCAACGCCCAGGTCTTCCAGGTGCGCGACGGGGTGCTGGCCGACCGCCAGAGCTTCTACCTCGACAACCAGGCCGCGCGGGACGAGGCCGAGGTGGCCGAGGAGTTCGTGCTCCAGTACTACGCCACGTCACCGGCGATCCCGCCGCAGGTGATCGTCGGGCGCGAGGTGGCCGGATCGACGGGGGCCGCGATCGCTGAGGCTCTCGAAGACCGCCGCGGGGCGCCCGTCGAGGTCCGGCACGCCGAGCGCGGGGACAAGCGTCGCATCTACGAGCTCGCCCTCCGCAACGCCGGGCTGGCCCTCGACCAGGACCGACTCCGCTCCGAGCACCGCCGGATCCAGCGCATCGAGGCCCTCGAGCTCCTGCAGGCGGCCCTGGGGATGGAGCAGATCCCGATGCGGATCGAGTGCTTCGACATCTCCAACCTCGGGGAGACCCACACGGTCGCCTCGATGGTGGTGTTCGAGGGGGCGGCGCCCAAGAAGTCGGACTACCGGCGTTTCGGAATCCGGGATGTGGCCCAGGACGACTTCGCGGCCATGAACGAGGTGCTGTCCCGGCGGATGGCGCAGTTCGTGGCGCAGCGCGAGCGCTCGCCGCACGAGCGCGACTACGACGCCAGCTTCGCCTCGGTCCCGGGCCTGATCGTGATCGACGGCGGGAAGGGCCAGCTCTCGGCGGGGCTCAAGGCCCTGCAGCCGTTCCGCGACCTGGGCGTGACGGTCGTGAGCCTGGCCAAGCGGATCGAGGAGGTCTTCCAGCCGGGCCGGAGCACGCCGATGGTGCTGCCGCACGACTCGCCGGCGCTCCAGCTGCTGCAGCGCGTCCGCGACGAGGCGCACCGCTTCGCGATCGAGTTCCACCGCGGGCGGCGGGACAAGGCCATGACCAGGTCGGTGCTCGACGAGCTCCCCGGCGTCGGCCCGGCGCGCAAGCGGTCACTGCTCCAGCACTTCGGCACGCCGGAGCGCTTCCTCCAGGCGTCGCGGGAGGAACTGGAGGCGGTGCCCGGTGTTCCAGGCAAGGTTGCACGAGATGTTTACGAGTACGTCCACAAGATCAGGTAGGAAGAGGGTGTGAAGCCGACCCGCGAGAAGTCAGGTCTCCTGGGCCGCGTGCGGGGCGAGCGCCGGGCCAGGGACCTCGATCCCGACGCCCAGCCGGTCAAGGGGATCGAGGATTTCGTGATCATCACCGGGTTCTCCGGCGCCGGGAAGTCCCAGGCGATGGCCTGCTTCGAGGACGCCGGCTACTTCTGCGTCGACAACCTCCCGCCCGAGATGATCAGCTCGCTGTCGGGGCTGTTCGCCCACGAGGGGAGCAAGGTGGAGCGGGCGGCAGTGGTGTGCGACGTCCGCGGCGGCGCCTACTTCGAGGGCATGCTCCGCGTGCTCGACGAGCTCGACGGGCGTGGGATCGCACACCGGGTCCTCTTCCTCGACGCCTCCGAGGAGGTGCTGGTCAAGCGCTTCAAGGAGACCCGCCGGCGTCACCCGCTGGCCAACGGTGGGCAGGTGGCCACCGCCATCCAGGAGGAGCGCCAGCTGCTCGCGCCGGTCCGCGAGCGGGCCGACGTGGTGATCGAGACCAGCGACCTGTCCGCGTCCCGGCTGCGCAAGGTCGTCGCCGACAAGATGCTGCCCCACGAGGCGCGGGGCAAGCTGGCGGTCACCTTCCTCACCTATGGCTTCAAGCACGGCGCCCCGCGGGACGCCGACCTGTTGTTCGACGTCCGCTTCCTGCCGAACCCCCACTACGAGTCGGAGCTGCGGGAGCTCACCGGCCACGACCAGGCGGTGATCGACTACGTCGAGCGGTCAGATGGCATGAGCGAGTTCTACGAGCGGCTGATCCCGCTGCTCGACTATCTGCTCCCTTCATACGTGCGCGAGGGCAAGTCCCACCTCACCATCGGGATCGGGTGCACGGGCGGGCGCCACCGCTCGGTGGTGATCGCGGACCGGCTGGCGGGCGAGTTCGCGGAGCGGGGGGACTACCTGGTGGAAGTCGTCCACCGCGACGTCGATAAAACGCCCCGGCGGCCTTAGCTGGACTTGCGAATAACGTCGCCGGTCCGCACCGTCCCACCGCTGACGACCCGCGCGTAGATCCCGCGCAGGTTCAGCTCCCGGCCGAGCTCCGTGTTGACGAACTTCATCGCGTCCACGCCGAACCGGCGCACGAACTTGCCGCATCCCGTGTGCGGCTGGTCGGTGATCTCGATGACCGCGGTCCCAACCTCGAGTCGCGTCCCCGGTGGGAGGTTGGCGCTGCTCAGGTCGAGGTCGACGTAGAGCTGGTCACCCGCGAGCGGCCATCGTTCGCGTCCCCGCGCGATGAGCGCTGCCGCGCGAGCGCTCATCATCGTGAGCTGCAGCTCGGGGTGCGCCGAGCCGTCCGCGGTCGCTCGGCTGCCTCGGGCGAGCCAGTTGTCGCCAATCAGGCCGGCACTCGGGTCGAGCTCCGCCTCGGAGACGACCTCCCGCTTTTCCGGCGCGGGCCGTCGGACGATGAGCTCGACTGTGCCGGCATCCTGGGGCGCGCGGCGTATCTCGGGGAGCCCGGCTTCGAGCGAGGCGGTGTCGATGTGGCCCACTCCCAAAGGATGCCGAAACCCGTTGATAGGGTCCTAAAGCAAGGCGGGGACCCCAAGGAAAGGACGTGATTTGGCCCTGAAGGTCGGGATCAACGGCTTCGGCCGGATCGGCCGGAACGCGCTCCGGGCGGCGTATGAGCGCGGCGCCGACCTCGACTGGGTGGCCGTCAACGACATCACCGACACGGAGACGCTGGCCCACCTCTTCCGATGGGACTCGATCCTCGGACGCTTCCCCGGCGAGGTCGAGGCCACCGACACCGGCATCCTGATCGACGGCAAGGAGCTCCGCGTGTTCTCGGAGCGCGATCCCGGCGCGCTGCCCTGGGCCGACCTCGGGGTCGACGTCGTGATCGAGTCCACGGGGCTCTTCACGGACCGCGAGAGCGCGGCGAAGCACCTCGCCGGGGGTGCCAGGAAGGTGATCATCTCGGCGCCGGCCAAGGACTCGGACGTGACGGTGGCGATCGGGGTCAACTTCGAGGAGGCGTACGACCGCGACAACCACGACGTGATCTCGAACGCGTCCTGCACCACCAACTGCCTCGCGCCGGTGGCGAAGGTGCTCCACGAGGCGTTCGGGATCGAGCACGGCGTGATGACCACTATCCACGCCTACACGGCCGATCAGCGCCTTCAGGACCTGCCCCACAAGGACCTGCGCCGCGCCCGCGCGGCGGCGATCAACCTGGTGCCCACCTCGACGGGCGCCGCCAAGGCGATCGGGCTGGTGATCCCCGAGCTCGACGGGAAGCTGAACGGCATCTCGGTCCGCGCGCCGATCCCGATTGGCTCGGTCGTGGACCTGGTGTGCACGGTGAAGCGCTCCACGGACGTCGACTCGGTGAACGCCGCCTTCGCAGAGCGGGCCGACACCGGGCCGCTCGAGGGCATCCTCCAGTACAGCGACGATCCGCTCGTCTCCACCGACATCGAGAAGTCGCCCTACTCAGCGATCTTCGACTCCCAGCTCACGATGGTGATCGACGGGAGCCTGGTGAAGGTGATCGCCTGGTACGACAACGAGTGGGGCTACTCCAACAGGCTGATCGATCTCGTTCAGCGCGTGCTGTAGGCAGCTGCGGATAGGTTGAAGCGCGTGGCGGCGAGCTTCGCGAAGAGAGTGCTGCGCGACGTCGCCGTGGAGCCGGGCCAGCCGGTGCTCGTGCGGGTGGACTTCAATGTGCCGCTCGCCGACGGCGAGGTGGCCGACGACACGCGGATTCGCGCGGCGCTCCCGGCGATCGAGATGCTGCGTGAGCGCGGCGCCCGGCTCGTCCTGTGCTCGCACCTCGGCCGGCCGAAGGGGCAGGACCCCGCAACGGGGCGGCGCCTCCGTGTACCAGGCGCCGGAGGTAATCGGCCCGGAGGTGCGGCGGGGGGTGGCGCGCCTCGAGGACGGCGAGGTGCTGGTCCTCGAGAACACGCGCTGGGAGCCCGGTGAGACCAGGAACGACCCCGAGCTCGCCGCCGCGCTGGCCGACCTCGCCGAGCTGTACGTGAACGACGCCTTCGCCGCCGCCCACCGCGCTCACGCCTCGACGGTCGGCGTGACTCAGCACCTGCCATCGGCCGCCGGCCCGCTCCTGGAGCGCGAGGTGCGCACGTTGACCGAGGTCGTGGAGTCGCCCACCCGGCCGCTGGTGGTCGTCCTAGGCGGCGCCAAGGTGAGCGACAAGATCGCCCTGATCGAGCGCTTCCTCGAGGTGGCGGACACCCTGCTGATCGGGGGCGCGATGTGCTTCAGCTTCTTCCGCGCGCAGGGCAGATCGGTCGGCGATTCGCTCGTCGAGGAGGAGAGCGTGGAGCTCGCGCGCAACGTGCTGTTGCGGGCGGAGGAATCGGACTGCCGGCTGCTCCTCCCCGTTGACCTCGTGGTGGCGGACGGCTTCCACGAGCGGGCCGGGCGCCGCGAGATCGACGACGTATCGGTGGAGCCGGGGTGGATGGGACTTGATATCGGTCCCCGGACACGTGAGGCGTTTGCCATCGAGCTGGCCGCGGCGGGAACCGTGTTCTGGAACGGACCCATGGGAGCGTTCGAGATGGATCCGTTCGCCGAGGGCACCCGTGCCGTAGGCGAGGCGGTGGCGAACGCGCCGGGCGTTACGGTCGTCGGCGGTGGCGACTCGGCGGCCGCGCTCGTGAGGTTTGGGCTCGCCGATCAAGTGAGTCACCTGTCCACGGGCGGCGGTGCGGCGCTCGAGCTGCTCGAGGGCAGGCCGCTCCCAGGAGTGGAGGCGCTCGACGATGCCTGACGCCAGCGCGCGCACGCCGTACGTCGCCGGCAACTGGAAGATGCACATGACGGTCGCCGCCACCCGCGCGTACGTCGACAAGCTGCTCGGACGGCTGCCGCTCGGGAAGGGAGTGGAGATTGGTCTCTGCGCCCCGTTCACCGCGCTGGCGGTCGCGGTGGAGTGCGTCGACGGGTCCGGTGTGAAGGTGCTCGCACAGAACATGCACCAGGCGGCGGAGGGCGCCTTCACGGGCGAGGTCTCGGGGCCGATGCTCGTGGAGCTCGGAGTGGCCGGCGTGGTGCTCGGTCACTCGGAGCGGCGGCGCGACAACTGCGAGACCGACCGCGCGCTCCAGGAGAAGGTGCCCGCAGCGCTCGAGGCCGGGCTGGCCCCGATCCTCTGCGTCGGCGAGAGCGAGGAGGAGCGCGAGGACGGCGAGACCCAGCGCAAGCTCCGCCACCAGGTGCAGGAGGGCCTCCTCTCGGTGTCAGACGAGCGGCTCGCCGAGGTGACGATCGCGTACGAGCCGATCTGGGCCATCGGCACGGGCCGGGTGGCCACGCCCGACCAGGCGCAGGAGGCGATCGCGTTCATTCGCGCACTTGTGGGCGACCGCTCGCAGGAGGCAGCGCGCGCCGTGCGGGTCCTCTACGGCGGCAGCGTGAACGCCGAGAACGCCGGCGAGATCCTGTCCCAGCCGGACGTGGACGGGGCACTCGTGGGCGGGGCGAGCCTCGATCCGGAGGAGTTCGCGCGGATCGTGGGCGCGGCGCTCACGTGAGCGTGGCCCCGGGTCCCGGCTCGCCGCCGGTTCCCTCGGTGTGCCTGGTGATCCTGGACGGCTGGGGCCTCGCGCCGCCCGGACCCGGGAACGCCGTGGAGCTGGCCGACACGCCCCTGTTCGACGAGCTCTGGCAAGGCTACCGGCACACCGAGCTCACCGCCTGCGGCCGAGCGGTCGGGCTGCCGGACGGGCAGATGGGGAACTCCGAGGTGGGCCACCTGAACCTCGGTGCCGGCGCCGTTGTGCGGCAGGACCTGACCCGGATCGACGATGCGGTGGCGGATGGCTCGTTCGCACGCAACGACGTGCTGCTCGACGCCTGCCGGGCAGGGCGGGAGGCCGGCCGGCTGCACCTGCTCGGCCTGGTCTCGAAGGGCGGCGTCCACTCGGGCTGGGAGCACATGCGCGCGTGCATCGAGCTGGCGGCGGCCGAGCGCGTTCCGGACGTGGTGCTGCACGCCTTCACCGACGGGCGCGACACGCTCCCCGATTCCGGTGCCGGCTACCTCGAGGAGGCCGAGACGATCCTGGCCGAAGCGGGCGGGCGTGTCGGGACCGTGTGCGGCCGCTACTACGCGATGGACCGCGACCGGCGCTGGGAGCGGACGCGCGCCGCCTACGACGCCCTGGTGCATGGTCGGG
>VAWV01000055.1 GCA_005883295.1 Actinomycetota bacterium | reverse complement strand
TCGAACAGGGTGGCTGGGGTCGGCAGCCCGCACCCGGACGCCAGCTCCGCCAGGCCGCGCTTGTCGCGCAGGGCCCGCACGGCGTCCGGATCCGGATAGGGGAGGACCACGCCGCCCCCTAGCCGGGGGCGCAGGGCGAGCAGTGCATCGATCGTGGCCTCCCGGCCCGGATAGACGACGATCGGCCCGCGCCGCGCCGCCACCTCGGCGAGGTCGCCGGTCTCGCGACCCGCGGCGAAGCGCGACCACCGCCCCGCCCCGAGCCGGGCCGGCGCGTGCGCGAACGCCCGCACCCCCGCGCATCCGAGCCCCCGGATCCCGGCCACCGCGTTCCGGAGGTTGGCGTCCGCCACCAGCGCGTCCATCCGCCCGGCCGGCTAACCCCCGCCGCCCGGGGTCATCTCCCGAGCCTGATCGTGCGCTGCCGGAGGGCCTCGTTCATCCTCGCGATGTCGATCCGCCGGCCGCGCCGCGCCTGACGGAGCGTCCGCTTGGCCACCACGTCGCGGGGCTCGAGGGCGACGGCCGCCGCGAGCAGTCGCAGCCCCTCGCTCCGCCTGCCCGCGTTGACGGCCAAGGCGCCCAGCTCCAGGTACGAGTAGGCGTAGTGCGGGTCGCGGTCGAGCGCCCCGCGGAAGTAGCGTTCGGCGAGGCCCGTCCGGCCCAGCCGCAGCGCGATGCTCCCGGCGACCGCCTTGGGCCGCGGGCCTAGGGGGTTGAGCGACGAGGCGCTGTCGAGGCGGTCGAACGCCGACGCGGGGTTGAGGCGCCAGATCGCCAGCGCGCGGGTGACGTAGCGGTCGGACAGCCAGGGCCCGGCGAAGCTGAGCGCGAGGACGACCCCGAGCACGGCCGCCGCGCCGACCGCCAGCGGCCCGGTCACGAGGGCCCGGTCGGCCCGACCGGGCCTAGCCGGTGGCCGGGGCGCGAGGCCGGCGGCGAGCCCGAGCAGCGCGAACGCCGCCCCGCCAAGGGCCGGGAACTCCCAGAACCAGTCGACCGACGCGTGGACCAGCCAGTAGGCGAACGCGCCCACGCCGGCAGCAGCCGCGGCGGCCCCCCAACCGGCTCGGCGCCGAAGGGCCCGCGCGGCCGCGGCGAGCGCCGCCGCAAAGGCAGCGGTCAACAGCAGCGCGCCCACGATCCCGGTCTGCGAAAGCGTCCTGAGCTCCATGCTGTGCGGGTAGAGCGGCTGCTCCAGGCTCTTCCCGTGGAGGAGGTAGGCCCCCTGGTAGTTGTCGGCCCCGATCCCCGCGAGCGGTGCGTGCTCGAAGCGCTGCAGCGCGACGCGCCAGAAGTCGTAGCGGTCGGACCCGAGCCGCCCGAGCCGGGTCGCCCCGCCGTGCGGGGTCCCCTTCGTCTTGAACTGGTTCCAGGCGTGCGCGATGTCCGTGAACGGACTGCCGCGGTCGGCGACGTAGACGGCGGTCCCCACCACCGCCAGGGCGGCAGCGGCCGCGAGCAGCGCCGCCCCGAGCCGGCGGCCGCCATCCCGCGAGACCCTGACCCTCGGGTCGGCCACCCCGGCGACCGCGGCAACCAGCCCGGAGAGGACTGCCGCGATCAGGATCGCGCGCGCCGCCGAGTCCATCGACCGCGCGAGCGCCGGCCCGGTCTTGTCGTAGACGTCGAGGACCGCGGGGATCGTCGCCCCCAAGCCGGCCGCGGTGAGGAGCAGAGTGAGCGACCCACGACGGGGAGGGCGAACAGCCAGCCGCGGCTCTGGCCCATCAGCGCGAGCCCGCCGAGCAGGACCGCCGAGAAGATCAGGACGCCGCGCAGGAGCGGCGCGGCCTGGCGCCGCGACCCGAGCACCACGCACGGCCAGAAGGCCGATGACCACAGCGCCGCATCCGCGTTCGCGTAGCCGGCGGGGCTGGCGAAGCGGCCGTCGATGAAGTAGCCCGAGGGATCGGCGGCGCCGGCGGCTCCCAGGAGGTTCACGAGCCCCACCACCGCGATGGCGAGCGCGAAGCCGCCAACAAGGACGGCCGCGGCGCGCCCGGGTATCGGCCAGAGCGCGAAGAGCGCGAAGAGGATCGCGTAGAGCGCCGTCCGGTTGGCGCCGTCCCACGCGTCGCCCTGCTGCTGGGCCCAGAGGATGGAGAGATAGCTCCAGGCGGCGTACCCGGCGAGCGCCAGGCAGGCGACGCGCACGGCCGGCACCGCCTGCCGGGCACGCGGCATGGCCAGCATCCCGACGGCCAGCAGTCCGAGGACGAACAATGCGGCGGGATACCAGTCGCCCGGGCCGTAGCCCCCGTTCGATGGGGCTATCACCAGCAGCGCCGCGAGCCCCAGGCCGGCCAGGAGGATCGCGGGTGACCCCGTCAAGGCCCCGCGGAGGGCCTCCGGGCGGCTGCGCGGAGGCGGCACGGGGGCGATTCTAGGTTGGCGGGCGGGCGCTTAGTAGGTTTGGCGGGCTGCGCTTTGCCGCTCTCCTACGGGCCTGGCCGCGGCCTTGGGTCGGATATCCGTCCAATCTTGCGCAAGCCCAGTTTCCCAAGCCTATATTCGGGAACGAGTCGTACCATGAGAGGGGCAAACCACCCCAAGTCGAATTGGGAGGGATTGCGTAACCAAGGGCGGGCAGTTAGCATCTAGCGAGCCGCACCGAGGGGTACATGCGTATCTATGCGGTATCTCGCAGTATCGCCGGGGCCATGGATCGGTTCCGGGAGACGAGGCTCAGGCAAGGAGGCCACAAAAATGGTAGGGAGACCTAGTATGCGACTGAGGAACATCACCATCGGGCTAGCGCTGTGTCTGGCGCTGTTCGTCGCCGCACCCGCGTTCGCGCAGTCTTCGGCGGAGAACGGCTACAGCCAGCCCGCGGGGAGTGTTCAGCAGCAGCTCGGAAGCAACGGCAGTGACGATCACGCAGCCACGAAGGACAACGGCGGACAGCTCCCGTTCACGGGTCTGGACATCGCCTTGGTGGCAGCGGCGGGCGGCGTGCTGCTCGCGATCGGTTTCGGTATCCGGCGTCTCAGCCGGTCTGAACTGGCCTGACCTTCACTGCAGCCGCAGCCGGTCCGAGCTAAACATTCCGGGGGGCCGCCCCGATAGTGGGCGGAGAGGGTGATCGGATGCCTGGAGCCGGCCAACGCGGACGAGACGAGCTTGCTCTCGCGTCCGCAAGCCCTGCCGACACGGCGGCGCAGGCCGAGGGCCCGCTCACCGATGAGCCGCTGACCCAGCCCCCCACTGAGCCGGAGCCGCCCCAGACCGAGCCGGGGCGGCTGACGGCCCGGGCCCGCCGGATCCTCTCCGCTCGCGGATGGACGGCCACGGCCGTCACCGCGGATGCGGTGATGCTGGTCCTTGCGGTCGTCGCGGCGCTGATCGGGGCGAACGCGGCTCACGTCCACGCCTCCGAGCCGTGGCTCGTGTGGACCTTCCCGCCGATCGTCGTCGCCCTGCTCGCGATCAGGGGGCTCTACCGGCCCAAGATCACGATGCAGTACGTCGACGAGGTCGGGCACCTGGTCGGAGCGTGCTCGGTCGCGGCGATGGTCATCATCGCGGTGGTCGCGTTCTTCTCGGGGAGCGCCACCGGCCAGGCCGAGCTGATCGCCCGGGTGTGGGCGTTCGGCATGGTCTACGTGGCCGGCAGCCGCTACGTCCTGGGTGTGACCCAGCGCCGGGCCCGCCAGGAGCGCCTGGTGGCTCAGCCTACGCTGATCATCGGCGCCGGCCGCATCGGCGCCCAGGTGGAGCGGCGGCTCGAGGAGCGTCCCGAGCTGGGCCTCGAGCCGATCGGCTACATCGACGCCTACCCGCCATCCGAGGAGCAGGTACCGGGACGCCGCAAGCCGGTGCTGGGCGGCCCGGACGAGCTCGAGTCGATCGTCGAGCGCACCGGGGCCGAGCACGTCATCCTGGCGTTCCTGTCCTCCCGCGGCTCGGACGCGCACCTCGTTCCAATCGTGCGCAGGTGCGACGAGCTGGGGCTGCAGGTGTCGCTGGTCCCCCGCCTCTTCGAGAGCATCAACGTCCGCGCCGAGATCGAGCACATCGGCGGAATGCCGCTCTTCCGGTTGCGCACGGTCCGGCCGAAGGGCTGGCAGTTCGCGGTCAAGCACGCGCTCGACCGGCTGGCCGCGGCGGTGCTGATCCTCCTGCTCGGGCCGTTGCTGCTGGTCTCGATCGTCGCGGTCAAGCTCTCCTCGCGGGGGCCGGTTTTCTTCCGCCAGCGCCGGGTCGGGCGCGACGGGCGTCCCTTCGACCTCCTCAAGTTCCGTTCGATGCAGCTGCCGGCCGACGCGCGGGGCGGCAGCGAGTCGCTCATGCTCCCCGATGACACCGCGCCCGGCGGCGTCGAGGGGTCCGACCGGCGCACCGCGGTGGGCCGGCTGATGCGGCGGCTGTCGATCGACGAGCTGCCCCAGCTCTTCAATGTCCTGCGCGGCGACATGAGCATGGTGGGCCCGCGTCCGGAGCGCCCCGAGTTCGTCGAGCTGTTCGAGCGCCGGGTGACCCGCTACGACGACCGCCACCGGGTCAAGTCGGGGATCACGGGCTGGGCCCAGGTGCACGGCCTGCGGGGGAAGACCTCGTTGTCGGATCGGATCGAGTGGGACAACTACTACATCGAGAACTGGTCGCTGAAGCTCGACCTGAAGATCCTCCTGCTCACGATCTCCGCGGTGTTCCGGCCCGTCGAGTGAGCCCGGCGCCCCGGTGATCGACCTCCACTGCCACATCCTTCCCGGGCTCGACGACGGGCCCGTGAACCTCGACTTCAGCGTCGCGATGGCCCGCGCCGCCGAGGAGGCCGGCATCGTCGTGATGGTCGCCACCCCGCACGTGCGCTCGGACCACCCCAACGAGCCGGCCGAGATCGAGGCCGCCGTGCGCGAGCTGAACACGGCGCTCGCCGCCGAGAACGTGGAGCTCCGGGTGCTCGCCGGTGCCGAGGTGGCGCTCCAGAAGGCCGCGGAGCTCGACGACGAGACCCTGCGCGCGCTCTGCCTCGGCTACCGCTCGATCGACATCGACCTCGAGGGGATCCTGTGGGGCATCCAGGCGCGCGGCCTGCGGCCCGTGCTCGCACACCCCGAGCGCTGCCCGATCTTCCAGCGCGACCCCACCCGGCTCGCGCGGCTGGTGAACGGCGGGCTGCTCTGCTCGATCACGGCCGCCTCGCTGGCGGGACGCTTCGGGTCGACGGTCCGGAAGTTCTCGCTCGAGCTGCTCTACGACGGCCTGGTGCACGACGTGGCCTCGGACGCGCATGACCACCTGCACCGCCCGCCCGACCTCCTGAAGGGCTTCGAGTCCGCCGAGGAGGACGTGCCGGGCATCCGCGGACAGGCCACCTGGTTCACGGTCACGGCGCCGGTGGCGATCCTCACGGGCAAGCCGCTGCCGCGCATGCCGGATCCGCCCCCGCGCCCGCCAGCGTCGCGCTGGCGCCGCCTGGTCCGGCCGCCCGCTGCGCGGGTCTCCAGACAGGGTTAGAGCCAGGCTCGCGGGGCTTCCGCGGGAGCCCCTGGACCGCTCTGGACATTTGTCGTAACAAGCCCGGATAACGGTGGGGACCTTGCGCCGCGCGCCCGATGGACCCGCATGCAGCGCGTCCCCTCCGTCCGCCGCATCGCCACCCTCGCCGCCCTCTCCGCCGCCGCGCTGGCGGGCGCCGGCGCAAGTACCTCGTCGGCCTCCGATCCGTCCTGCACGCGCGTCGCCGCGCCCGGCGGCTCCGACTCCGCAGCGGGCACGGAGAGCGCCCCCTTCGCCACGGCCCAGCGGCTCGTCGATTCGCTCGGATCCGGCGACGTGGGGTGCCTCCGCCAGGGCACCTACAGCGAGAACGTGACGATCAACCACGGCGGCTCGAGCGACTCGTCGCGCGTGGTCGTCAAGAGCTACGACGGCGAGCGGGCCACGATCTCCGGCCGCCTGTACGTCCCGGACCGCTCGAACTACGTAACGATCGAGCAGCTCAACCTCGACGGGCACGACTCGCCCACCTGCAGCGCCGGGTCCACCTGCACGCGCCTTCCCAGCCCGACCGTCGACGGCGACCACATCGTCTTCCAGGACAACGACGTGACCAACCGGCACACCGCCATCTGCTTCAACCTCGGCGCCGCCGGCTACGGGCGCGCCGTGGGCGACGTGATCCAGCGGAACCGGATCCACGACTGCGGGCGCATCCCCTCGAGCAACCACGACCACGGCATCTACCTGGCCTACTCGGACAACACCAAGGTCCTGGACAACGTGATCTTCGACAACGCCGACCGCGGGGTCCAGCTCTACCCGGACGCCCAGGGGACGCTCATCAAGGGCAACGTGATCGACGGCAACGGCGAGGGCGTGATCTTCTCCGGTGCCGGCGGCAGCGCCTCGAACGACAACGTGGTCGAGAACAACGTGATCACGAACTCGACCATCCGCCACGACGTCGAGTCCTGGTACCCGGACATCGTGGGCACCGGCAACGTGGCACGCAACAACTGCGTCCATGGCGGCGCCGGGGGCGCATTCGGGAGCGCCTACGGCTTCCAGATCCAGGACAACCTGAATGTCGATCCCCACTACGTGGATCGCGGCGGCAAGGACTTCCGCCTCGCGGCCGACAGCCCGTGCGCGGGCGTGCTCGCCGGGGCGTCGGTCCCGGCCCAGCCCGACTTCCGGCCGGACAAGCAGGAGGTCCCGCCCCCGACCACGTCCGGCGGCTCGACCACCACCGTGACGGTCACGCAGGCCACCTTCGGGCACTACCGCCACCACCGGCGCTGGCGGCTCCGGGTCGCCGGCCGCATCCGCGGTGCGGGCGGCGCGCACGTCGGCTACGTCCAGGTCCGCCGCTTCGGCCGCTGGCAGCGGGTCGGCACCCACAGGCTCCACCGGCGCTTCCGCTTCGGGGTCCGCGCCGCGAGGCCGAGACTGGGCGACGCGGCCGTCACGATGGTCCGCATCGTGGTCCCGGGCTTGGGCCGGTCTCGGGCGGTCCCGGCCGGCTACCGGCGCTAGCCCTCTGCGCCTACCAGCCGGCGCCTAACGCCGTCGACGCTCTCCCAGGGGCCCGAGGCGCGGATGCGCCTGGCCAGCGGCGAGATCTTCATGCGCCATCGCCACCTGGCCTCGCCATCCACGTGGTAGATGCCCACGCGCGGCCAGTGGAGCGGCTCCGGCCTGTGCAGCCCGCGCGGCAGCGTGACCGCGTGCCGGTAGCCCGCCCGTTGTGCGGCCGCTACGACTCGCCGGTCGACCGCGCCATACGGGTAGGCCAACGACTGGCATTCGCGGCCCAGGCCAGACTCGCAGTCCGTCCGCGAGCCGGCCAGCTCGCCGTCCAGGGCCGCGTCGTCCAGCTCCGGCAGGCGCGGGTGCGAGCGCGTGTGCGAGCCGACCTCCCAGCCGTGATCGGCAAGGCCCGTGAGCTCCTCCCACGTCATGCAGCGGAGCTCGTGCTCGTGGGGGCCGCCGACCCACTGGTCGATGCCCGGCCAGCTCATTGGAGCGTCCCTGCCCGCCCACGCGGTGGGCACGTACACGGAGGCCGGCATGCCGAGCCGGTCGAGAATCGGGCGAGCGAGCTCGAGGACCGAGCGGTAGGCGTCGTCGAAGGTGATGGCGACGGTCCTCGGCGCTGGCGGATCCGACAGCGCCTCGGCGACCGTGGCCGCACGGTACCCGCGGCGCACGAGGAAGCGGAGCTGCCGCTCGAAGGCGTCCGGCGCGATCGACATGGGCGCGGGCCAGCTCGGGCTCACGGCGTGGTAGCAGAGCACCAGCACGTCGCTCATCTGGAGACCTCGGTGGCCCAGGGCAGGAGACGTGCGAGGCGCGGGCTTCGCGGCTCGGCCATGCGGAACAGCGCCTTGCGCCCGAAGGCGCCCGCCCGCCGGACCGGCGACGCCGCGTAGCCCGCGAAGCGCTCCGCCGCGGCCCGCAGCTCCGGGCGGGGCACGAGCTCGTCCATGGCCTCGAGCTGGGACACGTGGAGCTCGTGGTAGGCGTTGCTGGCCACGTTCGTCACGCGGTGCGGGAAGAGGTCGTAGCGGGACCAGCTGCCGGTGTCCCAGCGCTCGATGCTGGCCGCGAGGGCGCCCACGGCGTCGTCAAACGCGTGAAGCGCCGCCTGGTCGCCGAGCGCCAGCCCCACGTCGCGATGGCCCCACATGGCGAAGATCGCCCCGTTCAGCACGAACGACGCCGGCTGGGTCGGGTACTCCTCAGGGAACGGGATCCCGGCCAGCGGCGCCGACGCGCCGCCCTCCGCGCTCGGCACGGTCATCAGGCGCAGCGCGCGCTGCGCGGCCTCGGAATAGCGCTCGTCGCCCGTTTCGGCGTGGAGCCGGACCAGCAGGCTTGCCCCCTCCCCCTGGGCCATCGCCGAGACCCAGGGCGGGTCGAGGGCATAGGTGTGCGGATATGGCCGGAGCTGGACCCAGCCGCCGTCGTGGACGCCGCCCTGGGCCTGGTGCTCCACGAGCACGTCGGCGGCGCGCTGGGCGCCCCCGAGCCACTGCTCGCCCTCGCCGTCCAGCCAGCGCTCGAAGCACCCCAGGCCGCGCTGCGCGTGGGCGACCCACAGGTAGCGGCCGGGCTGATCCAGGAACCCCGGCAGCACGGTCGGCCGGTCCGCCTTGCTTCTGAAGTCGATTGGATAGCCGCGGACCCCGCCCCGGTCCACGTGCCGCCCCCGTCCGAGCCGGAACGAGCGGGACAGGAACCGCTCCGCGAGGTTCCGGTAGCGGCCCGGGTTGGAGGGCCCGCACGGATCGGCCGTCTCTGCGCTCACGGTTTCGATCAGGCAGGCTATAGAGCGGTGCCGGACGGCCGGGAGACAGAGCGGCGGCTGCGGGTGCTCACGCTGGTCGACCGTCTCGGAACATCCGGTGGCGGCGAGCGCCTGGCCATGGAGGTCGCGAAGCGGCTCGACCCCGCGCGCTTCGACCGCTGGTACTGCGCGAGCCGCTGGGGCGAGCGCGGTCCGCAGGACGAGGCGGCGCGGCGGGCAGCGGATGAGCTGCGCGAGGCAGGCGTCATGGCGTTCGGGCTGGGCAGGCGATCGCCGGCGGCGGTGTGGTCGTGGGGCCCGCTCGTCCGAACCCTGCGCCGCGAGCGGATCGACGTCCTCCACACGCACAAGTTCGGCTCCAACGTCTGGGGCGCGCTGCTGGCGCCGCTGGGACGCGTCCCCGTGCTCGTGGCCCACGAGCACACCTGGTCGTACGAGGGCCAGCCCGTGCGGCGCTTCCTCGACCGCGAGCTGATCGCGCGGCGGAGCGCGGCCTTCATAGCGGTGTCGCGCGAGGACCAGCGGCGGATGATCGAGATCGAGCACATCCGCGCTGACGCGGTGACGTTCGTGCCGAACGGGATCGACCCCGTGCCGGCCGGCGACGGCGAACGCGTGCGCCGCGAGCTCGGGATCGAGCCTGGCGCGCCGCTCGTGGGCGCGGTGGCCGTGCTGCGGCCGCAGAAGGGCCTCGAGCTCCTGATCCGGGCTACGGCCGTCGCCGCGCGGTCGGTTCCCCGGCTGCGCGTCGTCATCGCCGGAGAGGGGCCGGAGCGGGCGCGGCTCGAGGCGCTCGCCGCCGAGCTCGGGGTGGCAGGCCAGGTGACGCTGCTCGGCCGGCGCTCGGACGTGCCCGACCTGCTGGCGGCGTTCGACGTGGCGGTCTCGTCGTCGTGGTTCGAGGGCAGCCCGCTGGCGATGATGGAGTACATGGACGCCGGACTGCCGATCGTGGCGACCCGCGTGGGGGGGGTTCCCGACCTGATCGAGGACGGCGTACACGGCCTCATGGTGGAGCCCGGCGACCCGGACGGCCTGGCGGCGGCGATCGGGGAGCTCCTTCGCGACCGGGACCGCGCGGCCGAGCTGGGCGCGAGGGCCCGCGAACGGCGCCGCGCGGAGTTCGACCTGAACGGCACCGTCCGCGCGCTGGGGGACCTCTACGAGCGGCTGGCGGCGGCGGGGGGTCGCCCGTGAGCGATCCGATCGTCGAGCCGGTCGCCGACCTCGAGGCCGCCCGCGACGACTGGACGCGGCTGGCGGACGCGGCCGGCAGCCCGTTCTCGACCTGGGAGTGGGCGAGCGCCTGGTGGCGTCACCTCGGCGGCGACCGCGAGCTGCTGCTGCGTCGCTGCCGCGCGCCCGACGGCCGCATCTCGGCCATCCTCCCGCTCTACCTGGCCGCCGAGCGGCCGCTGCGCGTGGTCCGCTTCGTGGGCCACGGTCCCGCGGACCAGCTGGCGCCGGTGTGCGCCCCGGAGGACCGCGACCACGCGGCGCGCGGCCTCCTGGCCGAGCTGAGCGACGGGCTGGCCGGATGGCAGGCGATGATCGCCGACCGCCTCCCAGGCGAGCAGGGGTGGCCCGCTCTGCTCGGAGGACCGGTCCTGGATCGCAAGCCCAGCCCGGCGCTCATAACCGAGGGGCGCGACTGGGAGGAGTTCCTCCGCTCGCGGTCCCGCAACTTCCGCGAGCAGGCGCGAAGGCGCGAGCGCAAGCTCGCAAGCTCGTACGACCTGCGTTACCGGCTGGTCGACGACCCGGAGCGGCTGCCGGCCGACTTCGACACGCTGATGCGGCTTCACCACGCCCGCTGGGGGGAGGACTCCCGCGCGTTCCGGCCACCGCGGGATGCGTTCCATCGCGACTTCGCGGCCGCCGCGCTGGAACGCGGCTGGCTGCGGCTCTGGCTACTGGAGCTCGACGGCCGCGTGGCGGCGGCGTGGCTCGGCTACCGCTTCGGGGGGATCGAGTGGTACTACCAGGCGGGCCGCGACCCCGCGCTCGAGCGGGACGCCGTCGGATTCGTCCTGATGGCGCACACCGTGAGGGCGGCGCTCGACGACGGGGTCACCGAGTACCGCCTGCTCCTCGGGGGTGAGGCCTACAAGGACCGCTTCGCGACCGCGGACCACGGCCTCGAGACCGTTGTGCTGGCGCGCGGGGCGCGCGGCAGGGCGGCCCGTGCCGCGACGAGCGCGGCGGCGCGCATGCCGGCGGGGATCAGGCGGCGGCTGAGGGATCTTGCTGGCTGACCCGGCGCTTCGCGGTCGTCGCTATCCCGAGCAGCGCCGGGCCGAGGCCCAGGAGCAGCCACAGCTGCTTGCTGAACTCCTCGGAGATGAAGAAGTCGGCTGCCAGGACGCCGCACAGGGCCACTAGCAGCGCGCGCGACAGGAGCTCCATGGGTGGGTCGCCGAGCCGCTCGAAGATCCGCGCCGCACGCAGGATGCAGAGCAGCGAGAAGCCGATGATCGCGAGGAACATCGCGATGCCCGGAACCCCGAGCTCCGCGAGCACCTGGAGGTAGGTGTTGTGCGCCACCTTCGGCGTGTCGACGATGAACTCCGGGCGCAGGATCACACCCGGTTGAAGCAGGTAGTGGACCGCGGAGGTCTGGTAGTTCCCGACGCCGACGCCCGTGCCCGGGTGGGCCTGCACCATGCGCCATCCGACGGTCCAGATGTCGGTCCGGCCGGTCCCGCTCCCGAAGCTGGTCACGCGTGACGCGGCGCCGGAGCTCGCGTAGAAGCCGAAGTAGACGAACCCGGCGGCGGCGATGACCACCGCGAGCGCGACGGCCTGGCCGCGCCAGCGCCGACCGGCCACCACGACCGCCGCCACGAGCGAGAACGCGAGCGCGACCAGCCCGCCACGCGAGAGGCTGAGGAAGATCCCGCCCGCGCACAGCGCGGCTGCGGCGCCCGCAGCGAGCCGCAGCATGGGCCAGCGTTTCAGGGTCGCCGCCAGGCCGGCGGCCAGCACCGTGCCGCCTACGAGCACTGCCGCGAGCTCGTTGGGGTCGCCGATCGTGCCGCTCACGCGGGTGACGTCGTAGTACGCCACGTTCTGCGGCGGGTTGAGCAGGCCGTACCCCGCAGCCGCTGCGGAGCCGGCTACGTAGGCGCCCAGCGTCCACACCAGGTGCCGCGGCGTGCGCACCGCCGTGTACGCGATCAGGAACAGGATCAGGTTGAGCGCGTAGCGCAGGAGCGGAGTGGCTCCCACCCCGGGCTTCTCGGCCCAGGTGAGGCTCACAGCGGCCCAGCCGATGAACAGCACGAGCACGTACGAGAACGTCGGGTGCGCAGCCAGGAAGTCGTTGCGCGAGTCGTCGCTCGAGGAGACCTTCGCGAGCCACGAGATCGCCAGCAGGAATCCGACGATCTTCGTGAAGCTCACGACCGACCCGCCGAGATGCGGGAGCACGTCGAGGAAGGCGATCACGGCGAACAGGCACAGGCCGATGGTGAGGTCGGCCATGACGAGCACGACGAACGCGAGCCCGATCGCGGCCGCCACGGCGATCCTGGGGTCGATCCCGGCCGCCATGCCCAGCAGCACGGCCACCGCGGCAACCGCCAGCTGCCCGGCCCGGCCGCGGAGGTCGAGGCGCGCCGCCATCAGCGGGCGCCGGCCCTACGTACTAGCCGCTCGGGCGCGGCTGCGCTCGGAGGGGGTGGTGCTGGGCGTGTAGTAGTAGCCCTCGCCCGTCGACGGGACACCGAGGACGGCGAAGCCCACCGGCTCGATGTCGTGGCGCGCGAGGAGCTCCCCCAGGTTCTGGAGCTTCGTGAGCTGGGTCTTGCCGAGCCGGACGACCACGAGCACCTCATCAGCCTGCTGAGCGAGCGGCAGCGCGTCGATCACCTCGCTGAGCGGAGGCGAGTCGACGACGACGTAGTCGGCCAGCTGCTTGGCCTCCTGGACGAGGTCCTGGGCCGCCGGCAGGAACAGCTGGTCGGCCATGAACCCGCTCGCGGCGCCGCTCTTGTCGGCGAGCAGCAGGCGGAGGTAGCGGCCGTAGGCCTTGGTCTCGACAAGCGCGTCCTGGAACGACGCCATCCCGAGGAGGACGCTACCGGTGCCGTGTGTGGCGCTGACCTCGAGCGCCTCGCCGATCGCAGGGCGGCGAAGGTCGGCCTCGATGAGGATCACCGTGTTGCCGGCGAGTGCGAGCGAGGACGCCAGGTTGATCGCCGTCGTGGTCTTGCCCTCGGACGGCGAGGGGCTCGTGACCAGGACGGCGGGCGCCTCCGTCTGGGCGCCGCGGCGGGACGCGGCGAGCGTGGCGCGGAGCGTCCTGTAGGACTCGAGCGTGGACGGGGACAGTCGCTCGGGGGCGAGCGCCCGCTGGGAGCGGCGGCCGGACTCCTTGGGGATGCGCCCGAGGATGGGAAGCCCGTACAGCGCGCGAAGCTGCTCCTCGCGCCGCAGGCGCGGATCGAGCACCTGGAGAGCGAACGCGCCGCCGATGCCGAGGATCAGGCCCGCGAGCACGCCGGCGACGATGCTCAGCTTGGTCTTCGGCCACGACGGGCCGCCGGGCAGCGAGGCCGGCGTCTGCATGTTGAGCGTGGGATCGTCCTGGGTCTGCAGCGTCTGGAGCCGGGCGTACGTGCTGGCCGGGGAATCGGGCGCGGCGCGCTCGGCCGGGCTCAGGGCGCGCACCCGCGGCGCGAGGGCGGCGAGCTGGCGCGCAACGGCACGGTGGAGCCGCTCCGTCTGGAGCGAGATGAAGCCGGTGGCGAACGCGTTGGCCAGGTCGCGGGCCTCCGTGTTGCTGTGGGCGGTGGCGGTGATCGCGACCAGGTTGCTCTGCGCCACCGGATCGGCCCTGACGTGCTGCTGGATCAGGTTCGGGCCGTCGCTCAGGTTGAGCTGGGCCTTGGCGCGCACGGCCACGGCGCGGGTGACCACCAGCCGCGCGGCTGTCTCCACGTCGCGGGTGGGATCGCTCGACTGGCGGATGAGCGGGAGCCCCGCGAGAGCGGTGTCGCTCTGGGACACCGGCGTGACAAGGATGTCCGCCTCCGCCGTGTACTCCTTGCTGGCCGTGACCACGTAGGCGACGGCAGCGGCGGTGGTGAGCAGCGTTATCGCGAGGATCAGCCGGATCCGCTCGCGGATCGTGTTGACGTAACGCTGAAGACCCTGCTGCTCGACCCGCGGCCTCAGCCATTCGGCCGACCGCTTGCTCCCGTCACGCGCTGGCATGAGACCCCCATGGTAGGCGGAGGCGGCGACGATCACCGCGTCCTCGCCGGGTCCGATCCCGTTCGAGTGTGTTCCGCCGGCCGCCATGGACCCTCACTACATCGGCAGACGACCTCGTGTGATTTACCTCAAGACGCGGGCCTGGCGCATATCGTGCCGAGAAGCGAACCATGGGCACTGACTCGAAGACAGGGGACGGCCGGCACGTGGACGCCAGCGTGCTCGTCCCGGTGCTGAACGAGGAGCGCCACATCCGCGACTCCGTCGCGGCGATGCAGGCGCAGCGCTTCGACGGGACGCTCGAGTTCCTGTTCATGGATGGGCGCTCCGAGGACAGCACAAGGGCGATCCTGGAGGAGCTCGCGGCCGAGGACCCGCGGATCCGGGTCTTCGAGAACCCGGGCCGGTCCTCCACGGCGGGTCTGAACGTGGGCCTGCGACAAGCCCGGGGCGACTACATCGTTCGGATGGACGCGCACACCTTCTATCCGGAGGACTACATCGCGCGCGGCGTGGAGCGCCTGCGCCGCGGGGACGTGGTCTGGGTGGCCGGGCCGCAGGTGCCGCACGGCGTGGGCAGGTGGTCGCGGCGGGTGGCGCTCGCGCTCGGCTCCTGGTTCGGCACCGGTGGCTCCGCGCGCTGGGGCGCGGACGGGGCGGCCGGCGGGGAGCGCGAGCTCGACACCGGCGTGTTCGCCGGGCTGTGGCTCCGCTCCACGGTCGAGGAGCACGGCGGCTGGGACGAGGGCTGGCCGATCAACCAGGACTCGGAGCTCGCCGCGCGGGTGCTGCGCTCCGGGGGCAGGATCGTGTCGATCCCGGAGCTGGCCGCCCGCTACGTGCCCCGTGACAGCCTCCGCGGTCTCGCCCGCCAGTACTGGCGCTACGGGAACTACCGCGCGAAGACCGCTGCGCGGCACCCGGAGAGCCTGGGCGCGCGGCACCTGTTCGCGCCGCTGCTCGCGATCGCTGC
This sequence comes from Actinomycetota bacterium, assembly GCA_005883295.1. Classification (GTDB taxonomy): domain Bacteria; phylum Actinomycetota; class Thermoleophilia; order Solirubrobacterales; family Thermoleophilaceae; genus AC-37. The sequence goes on along the minus strand of VAWV01000055.1, from coordinate 4,676 downwards.
GCTGGGCGCCGTCTTCGCCCCCCCGCCGATCCGCACCGGCGCCCGCGCCGCGCTGGGCGTCTACGCGCTGGGCGTGGGCGCCGCGAGCGCGCGCACGCTGGGCCGAGCCGCGGCGAGCGACTCCGCCGCCCTGCCGGTCGTCTACGCGGTCATGCACGGGGCCTGGGGGTTCGGGTTCCTCGCCGGCTCGGTCCGCTTCGGACCGCCGCTGGCGGCCCTGGCGCGGATCGCGCGCCGCAGGGACGACTAGCCGGGGCCGTGCGGCTCGCCGTCTACACCGACTACGTCTACCGGCGCGAAGGCGACGCCGTCTACGCGGAGCGCGCCTTCGCCCTCTTCCTCGCGGAGCTCGCCTCGCACGTGGAGCGGCTCGTGATCGTGGGGCGGCTCGATCCGCGCTCTGGCGCCTCCCACTACCGCCTGCCCGACACGGTGGAGTTCGTCCCCCTCCCCCACTACCCGAGCCTCGTCGACGCGCGCCGCTCGGTCCCGGCCATGGTCCGCTCGCTCGCGCGCTTCTGGCGCGTGCTTCGAGAGGCGGACACGGTCTGGCTGCTCGGGCCCTACGCGCTGTCGGTCCTGTTCGCGCTTATGGCGGCGATGCGGGGCCGGCGCGTGGCGCTCGGCGTGCGCCAGGACACCCTGGAGTACGTGCGGAGCCGCCACCCCGGCCGCCGCTGGGTCCACGCCGCGGCACGGCTGCTCGACGCGGTCTACCGCCGGCTCGCCCGCCGCTTCCCCGTGGTGGTCGTCGGCCCGGAGCTCGCGCGGCACTACGAGCGCGCGCCGCGGGTCCTGCCGATCACGGTCTCGCTGGTGCGGGACGACCAGATCGCCTCGCCCGCGGAGGCGGCGGATCGCAGCTACGACGGCGAGCTCGTGGCCCTCAGCGTCGGGCGGCTCGAGCGCGAGAAGAACCCGCTCCTGCTCGCCGACATACTCGCCAGGCTGCGCGAGCGGGACCCCCGCTGGCGGCTGGTGGTGGCCGGCGAGGGGCCGCTCGAGCCCGCCCTGCGCGAGCGGCTGCGCGAGTTCGGCGTGGAGGAAGCGGCCGACGTGCGCGGCTACGTGCCGATCGACGGTGGCCTCCCGGAGCTGTACCGCTCGAGCCACGCGTTCCTGCACGTGTCGTGGACGGAGGGCCTGCCCCAGGTGCTGTTCGAGGCATTCGCCGCCGCGCTTCCGGTCGTCGCCACCGAGGTGGGCGGCGTACCTGCGGCCGCGGAGGGCGCCGCGCTGCTGGTCCCGCCCGGCGACCCGGAGCGCCCCGCCGAGGACCTGGCGCGACTGGGGCGGGACCCCGAGCTCCGGGCGCGGCTCGTGGCGGCCGGCCTGGACCGCGTACGCGAGCACACGCTGGAGGCGGAGGTGGGCCGGGTGGCGGAGTTCCTGGCCGAGTAGGCCTGCTGGCTACGCGGGCGCGTCCGCGCGGCCGAACACGTCGTCCAGCAGCTCGTCGGACTCCGCGAGCCCGTGCTCGCGAGCGAGGCGCCTGGCCACCTCGTCGCGGTCGATCCCCTGGATCGCCATGAGCACGGCGGCCGCGCGTGCGTTCGAGCGACCTGGCCGGCGGGCAATCGGTGCGCCCTCCGGGATCGGATCCGCGATCTGCACCGGCTCCGGGCCGTCCCGCTCGGGGGAGGGATCGGATGACCGGGCAAAGGCGCCGCCCCGCGGCTCTGCCGGAATCGCCGGCTCGAACCGCCCACGGCGGTCGTCGCCGGCCTGGAGGTCATCGAGGATCCGGTCGGCGCCCTCGCCGAGCGCCTCGACGAGCTCCTCCAGCCTCGCGGCCGTCAGCTCGCCGCCCTCGAGGCCCTCGACGAGCGACCCCGCACGAGCGGCGATCGAGGCCCGCAGCTCGGAGATCCTTCCGACGCGGGCGCGCGCGGCGGCCTCGGCTGCGCGGCGCGCGTCCTCGGCCACCTGATCCGCCTCGCGCCGCGCCGCGCGGCGCGTCTCCGCCGCGAACTGCTCGGACTGCTCGCGCACCGCCTCGGCGCGCGCCTCGGCCCGCGCCAGGATTGCGCCGACGCGCGCGGACGTGTCCGTCGCGAACGACGCGTCGTTCACTTGGTCGACGGCGTCCATGCGTGCCGACTTGTCAGGCCCCTGGCGATCCATGCTTCAGCCTGAGGCAACGGTACCACCGCATGGCGTAATGGAAAAGGGAGGTCCGGACGGAACCCGCGCGTCAGGCGGCGCCGCCCGCCGGGCGGGGCCAGGCGACGCGCTTGTCGGCATCCGTCCCCTGGCCGAAGACGTCGTCGAGGATCGAGGTCAGGTCCTCGAGGTCGAACGTCCGCAGCAGGTGCACCTCCACCTCGCCGCGGGCGCCGCCGGCGACGGCCATCTGCAGGGCCACCAGGCGGGCGCTGAGCTGCTCGTCGGCCTCGCGGCGGTCGGGCGTGCCGGCCGCCGGCTCGGGCGCCGGAGGCTCCCGCCGGTCGATCCTCACCACGTCGGAGCCATCGGCATCCGGCACCGCTGCTGCGGGCTCGGCCCGGTCGGACGGCGCAGGCGGCGGAGCGTGCTCGAGCGCGGGCGCGCCCGGATCGGGCGCGGCGACGTCGGCCGCCGCGGCCTCCGGCGCCGGCGCGGGTTCGGCCACCGGCGGCTCGGCGGCCGCGGGCAGCGGCCCTTGGCCGGGGACGGGCTGTGCAGCGGACGCGGGAGGCGCGGACGGCGACCGCACCGTCGGCGGCGGGCTGCCCACCCGCACCTCGTTCGCCAGCCGCTCGGCGCTCTCGCCCAGGGCGTCGGCGAGCGTCTGCAGCTGCCGGCGCACGTCCTCCGCACGATCGAGCCGCGCCACGATCCCCTCGGCGCGCTCGACGACCGTGTCGCTCAGCTCCTCCATCCGCCGGATCCGCTCCGCGAGGTACGCGTCGGCGTCCCCCTTGGCGTCCTCGATGATCCGGCGGGCCTCCTCCTCCGCGACCCGGCGGCGGACGGCGGCGGTCTGGTCGGCCTCGTGGCGTAGCGCGTTCGCCGCCGCCTCGGCGGCGCTGATGACGGCGCGGACCCGCTCGCCCACCTCCGAAGCCAGCTCGTGCCCGCCCGCGGGAGTTGACTGATCGTGCTCGTCCAAGGCCCTCGACTCCTCCACGCTTCCTTGCGCAGAATCCACCGTACCACCGGCACCGGCCGATCCGAGGCGCTCGAGCGACCTGGGCGTGATCTTGCCCCGGAAGCCCGCGAAGCGCCCCGGATAGCTCATCCGTCCGGGTTGTGCGCCGGCTCCACGTCCGCCGGCACGGCAGCGGCCGTGGGATCGACCTCGGGCCGGCGCGGTACGAGGACGGAGCGCTTGAACGTCGCCACCAGCGTGCCGTCCTGCTTGTACGCGTCGGTCTTGACCTTCACGATGCCGCGATCGGGCTTGGAGCTCGAGGGTCGGACCTCGAGCACCTCGCTCTCCACGAACAGCGTGTCGCCGTGGAACACGGGCGCCGGATGAGACAGCTCCTCGGTCGCCAGATTGGCGATCGCCTTTCCGGACACGTCGCTCACCGACATGCCGAGCATGATCGAGTACACGAGCGAGCCGACCACCACGTTCCGTCCCTGCTGCGACTGCTTGGCGTAGACGTCGTTGATGTGCAGCGGGTGGTGGTTCATCGTGAGCAGGCAGAAGATGTGGTCGTCTGCCTCTGTGATGGTCTTGGCCGGCCAGTGCTTGTAGACGGCGCCGACCTCGAAGTCCTCCAGGTAGCGCCCGTAGGGATGGGCACCGGAGGCCTCCCGGGAGGCCTGATCGGTCTGGAGCTCATGGGTCGCGGAATCGCTCATTCGGTCCTCTGGTCGCTTGCGGAAACGTGCGTGGGCCAGTCCGGCTCAGGAGCGAGTCACCGGCGGAACGATCTTAACTCCCGGTAGATTTGACCGCCGCTCATGCGGCCTCCCCGCGATTTCCTTAAGCCCCTCGCGATCGGCGCTCCCGAGCCCCTGCGCGAGATCCCGGTCAAGCCCTCGCGGATGATCCACTTCTTCGACGCGAGCAACGAGAAGATGGCCGCGAAGGTGCCGGACATGGCCAGGGAGGCGGACATCCTGCTCGGCAACCTCGAGGACGCGATCCCGGCGGACCGGAAGGAGGCGGCCCGCGAAGGGCTCATCCGGGTGGCAAAGGAGGTCGACTTCGGCGGCACCGCGCTGTGGACCCGGATCAACAGCCTCGAGAGCCCATGGGTCCTCGACGACATCACCCGGCTCGTCACGGAGATCGGCGACAGGCTCGAGGTGATCATGGTCCCGAAGGTCGAGGGGCCGTGGGACATCCACTACGTGGACCGCCTGCTGGCGCAGCTCGAGGCCAAGGCCGGACTCGAGCGGCCGCTCCTCGTCCACGCCATCCTCGAGACCTCGGTTGGGGTCGTGAACCTCGAGGAGATCGCCACGGCGAGCCCCCGCATGCAGGGCATGAGCTTCGGGCCGGCCGACCTCGCCGCGTTCCGGCGGATGAAGACGACGCGCGTGGGCGGCGGGCACCCGGCGTACCGGGTGATCGAGGACCCCGACCCCGACGACCCGGACGCGCCGCGCGCGACGGCCCAGCAGGACCCCTGGCACTACTCGATCGGCCGCATGGTCGACGCCTGCACGTCGGCGGGGATCCTGCCCTTCTACGGGCCCTACGGCGACATCAAGGACACCCAGGGCTGCGAGACGCAGTT
>VAWV01000086.1 GCA_005883295.1 Actinomycetota bacterium | reverse complement strand
CTGACCAGCGTCGCATGGGGGGTGGGCGAGCGGCTCGACTACTGCGTGGAGGCGAGCATGTTCGTGACCGGCGCCGCCGTACAGTGGCTGCGCGACGGGCTCGGGATCATCGCCGCGGCGGGCGACACGGAGGAGCTGGCCGGCTCGCTGGACGGCAACGACGGCGTGTACTTCGTCCCGGCGCTCACGGGTCTCGGCTCACCGTACTGGGACCCCTACGCGCGCGGGACGATCGTCGGGCTCACGCGCGGAAGCGGGCGCGCGCACCTCGCCCGGGCCGCGCTCGAGTCGATCGCGTACCAGGCGGTGGACGCCGTCCGCGCGATCGAGGACGCCACCGGCGAGCGCATGGAGGAGCTCAAGGCGGACGGGGGCGCCACCGAGAACGGCTGGCTCATGCAGTTCCAGGCCGACGTCCTCGGGATTCCGGTGATTGTCCCGGAGGTCCCGGAGACGACGGCGCTGGGGGCGGCGTACCTCGCTGGCGTCGCCACCGGGCTGTGGACAGAGGCGGACACCCGCGCCATGTGGCGCGAGGCGGTGCGGTACGAGCCGCGGATGGAGGCGGCCGAGCGGGGGCGTCTGATCGCCGACTGGGCGCGCGCGGTCGAGCGTTCGCGCGATTGGGCTCCGTCCGGCGAGTAACCGCGCGCGGGGTGCCGGGTAGCGTTTCTCAGTGAAGCCCCAGGTCTACAAGGATCCGCGTCCGGCCGAGCACTTCACCCGCTTCCACGAGCGCGCCCGCCGGCGCCGGCCCGACTACATCTACGACCTGGTGCGGCTCCTGCTCACCCCGCTCCTCCTGCTCTTCTACCGGACCCGCTGCATCGACTCGGACAAGGTCCCGGTCGAGGGTCCCGCCGTGATCACCCCCAACCACTTCTCGTTCTGGGACCACTTCTTCATCGCCGTGTACCTGCGGCGGAAGGTGCAGTTCATGGCCAAGTCGCAGCTGTTTCAGCGGCCGATCCAGTTCATCTTCACGCACGGCGGCGTGTTCCCGGTGCTGCGCGGCCGGCGCGACGAGGAGGCGTTCAAGACCGCCCACACGATCCTCGCACGCGGCGACCTCGTGGTCATGTACGCGGAGGGCGGTCGCTCCCGCACCGGCGAGCTCGGGCAGGCGCGGCCCGGCGTGGGCCGCATCGCGCTCGAGTCGGGGGTCCCGGTGGTCCCGACCGCGATCTCGGGCTCCGCCGAGGTCCGTAACTGGAGGAAGCTGCGGTTCCCCAAGGTCACGGTCCAGTACGGCGACCCGATCCGGTTCGAGCGAATCGACTCGCCCACTCGCGACCAGGCGCAGGCCGCCGCCGACGTGATCTTCGAGCGCGTCCAGCAGCTCTACCACGGGCTTCAGCGAAACGGCCGCCGCCGCTCGGTCCAGGCGGCGCGGCGGGCCCGGGCGAGGCGGCCTTTAGAGGCGCGTTGACGCTCCTCCGGCTAAGCTTCCGCCGCTCCGCGCGGGTGTCAGCTTCCTAACACACGTCGCCTCATCCGCCCGAGCCCTCGAGCTCTGGACCCAGCCCCGTTGTCCGCGAACAGCCCTGCACGCCTCGAGATCCGAGGCCTCTCGAAGGCATTCGGGCGCACACGCGCCCTGAGCGACGCCTGCATGACGGTGCAGCCCGGGGAGATCCACGGCCTCGTCGGGCAGAACGGGTCCGGCAAGACGACGCTGGTGAAGCTGCTGTCCGGGTACCACGCGCCGGATTCGGGCGGCGAGGTGCAGGTCGACGGCGCTCCGGTCGGGCTGCCCGTGCGGCCCGCGGAGCTCCACAGGCTGGGCATGTCCGTGGTGCACCAGGACCTCGGCCTGCTCGACGACTTCACGGTGGTGGAGAACGTGAGGATCGGCGCCTTCCGGCGTCGCCGCCTAACACGCTCGATCCGCTGGGACGGAGAGCGCCAGCTCGCGCGCGAGGCGCTGCAGCACCTGGGGCACGAGATCGACCCGAACGCGAGGGTCCGCGACCTCCTGCCGGCCGACCGAGCCACCGTTGCCATCGCGCGCGCCCTGCAGCACCACCATCCCGGAAGGGGGGTGATCATGTTCGACGAGTCCTCGCGCGCCCTGCCCCGGGACTCCCTCGAGCACTTCCACGCGCTGATTCGGGAGGTGGCCGGGCGCGGTGGATCGGTGCTGCTCGTGAGCCACCAGCTCGAGGAGGTGCTGTCGGTGGCCGACCGGGTGACGGTGCTCCGCGACGGGGTCGTGGTGGCGAGCGGGACCCCCACCTCCGAGCTGGACGAGCACGAGCTCATCCGCCTGATGCTGGGTTACGAGCTCGACTCGCGCGCGCCGGCCCGCGCCGCCGTCACGCGGGACGGGCGGGAGCCCGCCGCCCGTGCCCGCGGCGTGTGCGGACGGCTGGTGGACGGCGTGACGCTCGAGATCGGGTCGAGCGAGATCGTGGGGGTCACGGGTCTCATGGGGTCGGGCTTCGAGGAGCTTCCGTACCTGCTCGGCGGCGCCCACCCTGCACAGGCCGGGGAGCTGACCGTGGGGGGCCGGAGGATCGACCTGGCCACGGCCTGCCCGCGGGACCTCGTCGACGCCGGCGTGGCGCTCGTTCCGGAGCGGCGTGACGCGCAGGGGCTCTCGCTCTCGATGTCGCTGCTCGAGAACGTGACGCTGCCGCGCGTGCGCGTCCACGGCTCGCCCGGCCGGCTGGGGTTCGGCTGGCAGCGCGAGGAGGCCGACTGGGTGATCCGCGAGCTGGGGGTGCGCCCGCCCGCCCCGGGAATGACGGTCGGGAATCTCAGCGGCGGCAATCAGCAGAAGGTGATGCTCGGGAAGTGGCTGCGGGGGGACCCGCGGCTGCTCGTGCTGCACGAGCCGACGCGCGCGGTGGACGTGGCGGCGCGGCGCGACCTGATGGCCGTGATCTTCCGGGTCGCGACCTCCGGCTCGGGCGTGCTCGTCGCCGGCATGGACGCGAACGAGCTGCAGAGCATGTGCGACCGCGTCCTGATCATGCGCGATGGACGCATCGAGGAGGAGCTTCGCGGAGCGGCGGTCACCGTCGAGGGTGTCGTGAACGCGGTGTACCGGAATCACTCGAACGGCCACGCGGCCGTGCGGGAGGGGGTGGCGTAGTGGCGGGATTGCTCAGGAGGGGCGCCGAGCGCTACGCGCTGATCGGCGTATGGGGTCTGATGATCGCCTTCTACTGGGCGATCGAGCCGGCCGATTTCGGCACCTCGGGCACCTTCAAGACGATCTTCGGGTCGCAGGCCGCGCTCGTGTTCCTGTCGATGGCCCTGCTCTGCACGATCATCGTGGGGGAGTTCGTCGACCTGTCGGTCGCCGCCATCCTCGGCCTCTGCGCCACGATCGTGCCGGTGCTGAGCGTGCTGCACGGGATGAACGTGACGCTGGCGTCCATCATCGCCGTGGCCGTCGGCACCTCCGCGGGCGCGATCAACGGCATCCTCGTGGTCGGGGTGGGGGTGAACATCATCGTGGTCACGCTCGGGATGTCCACGCTCCTCCTCGGGATCGCGCTGGCGGTCTCCCATCTCCACATCGTCAGCGGGCTGAGCGACTCGTACTCCAAGATCGCCCTGGCCGACGTGTTCGGTCTGCCGATCACCTTCTACTACGGCATCGCAATCGCGCTCGTGTTCGCGTACGTCCTGGGCTTCACGCCGCTCGGCCGGCACATGCGCTTCGTGGGGTCGAACCGCGAGGTCAGCCGGCTGGCCGGCATCCGGGTCAACCGGATCCGCTTCGGCGCGTTCGTGATGTCCGGCTTCCTGTGCGGGGTTGGCGGCGTGGTGATCGCCGCGGGACTCGGCGGGTTCGACCCGTCCTCGTCCGTCACATATCTGCTGCCAACGTTCTCCGCCGTTTTCCTTGGCACCGCCGTGGTGCAACCCGGCCGCTTCAACCCGATCGGCACGCTGGCGGGCGTCTACTTCCTGGCCACCGGGATCCTGGGCCTTCAGGAGCTGGGGTACGCGGGCTGGATCTCGGACGTCTTCTACGGAGCCGCGCTGATCATCGCGGTCACGCTGTCAACCGTCGTGCGCAGGGTGGCCGCGGCCTAGCCGCCGGCGGCCGGTGTCTGCTGCGAAAGCAACAAGAAACGGGGGCAAGATGAGCACCACGAGGGATGGCCGACCTGGACGGCGGGCGCTGCGGCTTGCTGCGGCGCTCGCGGTCACGGTCGCTGTGGCGCTGCTGGCCGCGGGATGCGGGTCGTCGAAGAAGTCGAGCACCTCGGGCGGCGGCGGCCCGGGTGTGGCGGCCGCGAAGGAGAAGGTCGCCGCGCTGGCCAAGCCCACCACGAGCTTCCCGCCGCCGGGTCCGCAGCTTAAGAACGTCAAGTCGCTGTCGGGGAAGACGGTCTGGTACATCCCGATCACCGACAAGGTCGAGTTCTTCCAGGCGGTCACCAGCGGCCTGCGGACGGCGCTCGGGAAGGCCGGCGTCCAGCTGAAGACGTGCAGCGGCGAGGCCAACCCGTCGGCCACGGCCGCGTGCGTGAACCAGGCTGTCAACGCCAGGGCGGGCGCCGTGATCGTCGACGCGATCCCGATCGCGGTCGCTGCGCAGGCCTTCGAGGCCGCGAAGG
>VAWV01000200.1 GCA_005883295.1 Actinomycetota bacterium | reverse complement strand
CCGGACGTGAGGTTTTCGAGGTCGCGCGCCGCGGCGCCGCGCGATTCGCCTCCGGCGAGGGCCGGGGTGGCGAGGGCGCCGGGGTCTAGCGCTGGCGCACGGCGAACTTCACCGGGCCTCGGGCTTGCATTAACGCTTTGCGGTATCTAAGTAATCGCGGTTTTGTCCGATGAGGAACCTGGACCCCGCAATCCAGCTCCCATGAAGGACACGACCGCCCACGAGCCCCGGCCAAGGCGAGCGCCGCGCGCTGCGCTCCATCTCAGCCTGCTCGCCGGGACGCTTGTCGTCGAGGGCATCACGCTCGCGAGCGGCAACGCTGCCTCCCCATATCCCCTCCTCTACTTCCTGGTCGCCACCGCCGCCTTCTGCTTCCTGAGGCCGCTGGAGGGGGCGCTTCAGGCGACGCTGATCCTCGCTGCGTATTCGGTGGGCCTCGTGCTAGCGCCACCCAGCGTCGGCTCGGCACCGCTCCGGGGCGTGCTGTTCGCGCTGGCTCTGTGCGCCGGCGGTGCATCGATCGGCGCCCTCCGGGCGAGGCACGACAGGCTGATGACCGAGTTCCGGCGCCTGTCGCGGACCGATCCCCTTACCGGGCTCCTGGACCGCGACGGCTTCGACGTTGCGATGGCCAACGAGTTCGAGCGCGCGCGCCGGAGCGGCAGCCGCTTCGGGCTGATCGTGACCGCGATCGACGGATTCGACTCCCTGCCAACGGCGGAGCGCGAGTTCCTGCTCGTCGCCGCTGGCCGGACGGCCGCCGCGGCCAAGCGCGATGTGGACTCGGCGGCGCGGCTCGGCGACGACGAGCTCGCCATCATCGCCACCTACACGGACGAGCGCGGTGCCGGCGTCCTCGCGGAGCGGATCTGCGACCAGGCCCGGGAGCTCGGGCGCGTAACGCTGAGCGCGGGCGTGGTCTCCTACCCGCGCCACGGGGCGACCACCGAGCAGTTGCTGGGCGCCGCCCGCGACGCCGGTGCCGCAGCCGCCGAGCTGGGCGGCGACCGGGTGCTGGTGGCGACCTCCGCGGCGGACTCGATAGCCGCCCGTCTGGCCAGCGCCGACGTCCGCGTGGTGCCCGCCGGCTCCTGACGCGCTGAATCGCCGCCCGCAGGGCGGGCATTGCCATAGTTGGGGCGTGCTGGAGCCGGCCATCACGGTGCACGGACTGCGCAAGAGCTACGACGGCGTCGAGGCGGTCAAGGGCATCTCCTTCGAGGTCGCGCGGGGAGAGGTGTTCGGCCTGCTCGGGCCGAACGGCGCCGGCAAGACAACCACAGTCGAGATCCTCGAGGGCTACCGGCAGCGGACCGCCGGCGAGATCGCGGTGCTGGGCATCGACCCCGAGACGCGCGACCTCGAGCTGCGGCGGCACGTGGGGATCGTGCTGCAGAGCACCGGCTTCTACACGCGCGCGACAGTCCGCGAGTCGGTGGAGCACATGGCCGTCGCCTACCCGAACCCCCGCGACCCGGCCGAGACGATCGAGCTGGTGGGACTGCGCGGCAAGGAGGACCAGCGCGTGGGCAGGCTCTCGGGCGGTCAGCAGCGGCGGCTCGACCTCGCGCTCGCGCTGGTCGGCGATCCGTCGGTGATCTTCCTCGACGAGCCCACGACCGGCTTCGACCCCGCCGCGCGGCGCACCGCCTGGGGCGTGGTGCGGGCGTTGAAGGACCTGGGCAAGACCGTCCTCCTCACCACGCACTACCTGGACGAGGCGCAGTCGCTGGCCGACCGCGTGGCGATCATCAAGGACGGCCTGATCGTCGCCCAGGGGCCGCCCAGCGAGCTGTCTCCCGGTCGCGCTCGCTACCGGGTCGCGTACGACGAGAACGGCCGCCGGGTGGAGCTGGAGACCGACGAGCCCACCGAGCTGCTCCACCGCTTGACCGGCGAGGCGCTGGCGCGCGGCGAGCGGCTCCAGAACCTGTCCGTGTCGCGTCCCACCCTCGAGGACGTATACCTCGAGCTCACCGCGGAGGCGGCGGAGCAGTGAGCACGCGGGTGCTCCTGTGGCGGCAGTTCCGCTTCGAGCGGCGCTTGTTCTGGCGCAACCCCAGCGCGGCGTTCTTCAACTTCATGCTGCCGCTGATCTTCCTGTTCCTGATCGCGTCGGTGTTCGGGCACAAGACCAAGGACCTGAACACGCTGGTCCCCGGAATCTCGGGAATGGCGGTGATGACCACCACGTTCACCGCGCTCGCCTTCAACATCACGTTCCTCCGCGAGCAGGGGATCCTCAAGCGGATGCGCGGGACGCCGATGCCGCCGGTCGCGTACTTCGGCGGCCTGCTGCTCAACGCCGTGACCAACGCGGTGGTCCAGGTGAGCCTCGTCGTGGTGGTCGGCCACGTGATCTACGGGCTCCACTGGCCGAGGGACTGGCTGGAGCTGGCCCTGTTCACGCTCGTGGGCGTGGTTGCGTTCGGGTCGCTGGGCATCGCGCTCTCGCACGCGATCCCGAACTTCGACGCCGCCCCCGCCTACGTGAACGCGGTCTTCCTCCCGATGATCTTCATCTCCGGGACCTTCTACTCGACGTCCTCGCTCCCAGGCGCGCTGGACGCCGCGGCGCGCGCGCTCCCCTTGAAGCACGTGATCGACGGGTTCCGGGCGGCGATCGTGACCGGCTCGGGCCTGGGGCACCACCTGGGGGCGCTGGCCGCTTTGGCCGCCTGGGCTGTGGGGGGCGTGGCTCTAGCGGTGCGGTTCTTCAGGTGGGAGTGAGGTAGGGGCTGGGTAAGGGGGGCGAGGATCGGTACTGGTTCGACTTTGGGTCCGTATGGCACCCAAACTCCGACCAGCAGATCGGCAGGTCGTCCGGATTGCCTCGCGACAGCATGGCGTCATCACGATCCGGCAGCTTCTGGCGGCTGGCCTGAGCCGCGAGGCGGTAAAGAGCCGGGTTGAGCGGGGGCTGCTCCACCGGGAGTTCCGCGGCGTGTATCGGGTTGGCCATCGGGCGCCGAGCATCGAGGCCAGGTACATGGCGGCCGTCCTGGCATGCGGTGACGGCGCCGTGCTGAGCGGCCTCGCAGCCGCGTACTTCTACGGCCTCATCAAGCGCCGCTCGCCACCACAGCCGGAGGTCACCGCTCCTACGGTCCGCCGCGTCGTCGGCATCATCACCCACCGGGCGCGCAACCTCGACCGCCGGGACACCGCCCTTCATCGCCTTGTCCCGATGACGACGGTCCCTCGCACACTGGTGGACCTCGCAGCCACCCTCTCGTCCGACGACCTGGCCCTCGCGGCGCACGAAGCCGAAGTCAAGTACCGGGTCAACGCGAAGAAGCTGTACGCGGCGCTGGCGTGGCGGCCCAAGGCCCCGGGCGCCTGGAAGCTCCACGGAATCTTCGACGGCCAGCGGATCAAGCTCAGCGAGCTCGAGCGCCTGTTCGTCGAGCTCCTGCGATCCGCCGGGCTGCCGCTGCCGCTGACCAACCGCCCCGCCGGCGGGCGCTACGTCGACTGCCGCTGGCCGGAGCACAAGCTGACCGTCGAGCTCCTCAGCTACCGCTACCACCACACGCGCCACGCCTGGGAGCAGGACCACCATCGCAAGCGGGAGGCGCGGGCCAGGGGCGACGCGTTCCGCACGTACACCTGGGACGACGTCACCGAGCACCGCGAGGAGACGCTCGCGGAGCTGCGTGAGCTGCTGTCTACAGCCGCAGCGTCGACCCGTAGCGCCTCAGCCAGCGCTCGTGGCGGCGGTAGTCCGGGCAGCGCCGCGCGAGCAGCGACCAGAAGCGGCGCGAGTGGCCGAGCACCTCGAGGTGGGCCACCTCGTGCTCGACCACGTAGTCCAGGATCTCGGCCGGGGCCAGCAGCAGGCGCCAGTTGAAGCTCATCGCGCCGCTGCTCGAGCAGCTGGCCCAGCGCGTGCGCTGACCGCGGATCGAGAGGCCCGTGTACCCGGTGCCGGTGCGGTCAGTGGCGGCGTCGAGGCGGGAGGCCACCTCTGCGCGGGCCTGCCGCCTGTACCAGCGCTCGAGCGCGTCGCGGACCGCGGTCTGCCCCGCCGACCCGACCGCCACCCGCAGCTCGCCGCCGCGGCGTGCCACGTGAGGACGCACCCGCCCGCGCTCCACCCGCACCCGCAACGTGAGGTCCTCGCCGAGGTACGGCACCGTTCCCCCGTCCACGAGCCGCACGCGCGGCGCCTCCGCCTCGGCCTGCCGGTAGCGCCGCAGGGTGCGCTCGATCCAGCGCTGCTTGCCGGCCACGAACGGCTCCACCTCATCGAGCGGCATCTGCCGTGGGACGATCACGCGAACGCCGCCGGCGTCGACCTCGATCCGCGCGTAGCGGGCCCGGTTCGATCGGCGGACGTCGTAGGGGATTCCCGGCTCGCGGTAGGGGCTGGACGTCATATGGCGGCCCGACGATAGAAACTGAGCCGGTCGGCCTGCACGCAATGAGAAGGCGCCCCGAAAAACGGCCTCGCACCTGGGCCGAGCTGCGCCGCCGGGTGCTGGAAGAGGATTACTTCGATGTCTCGGAGATGAAGCGGCGGAGGCAGATGGCCCACCGCATGCAATACGCCCCGTGGCTGATGGCCGTCGCGGTCGCGCTGCTCGTCCCGAACGTGCTTCTCCGAGGATTCTCCTGGCAGATTGGCGTCATGCTGGCGCTGATCACCTACGGAAGCGTCGCCTCCTATCGACTCGGCGTCCGGTGGGAACGGCGGTGGACCGAGCTGATTCGTGAAAAGGAGCTATGACGCCGTCGCC
>VAWV01000199.1 GCA_005883295.1 Actinomycetota bacterium | reverse complement strand
GGGACCGCGGCGAGACCCGCTGGGACCGGCGGCACCGCCGGGTTGGGCACCGTACCGAGGCCCTCCGCCAGGACCGCCGCCGCCGCAACGCACGCGATCACGGCCGGCGCCGCGGAGGCGACGCGGGCTCGCCGCCGGCGCAGGGTCCCGCTCGCCGCGGCGGCGATCCTATGCACGCCGGCGGCCGCCAGCAGGGCGAGCCCCAGCGAGCTGAGCGTGGCGAGCCGGCCGGGCGTGCGCACCCCCGCCCAGCCCGGCGCGTGATGGAGGAGCCGGTAGGTGAGGTCGCCGTTCAGGACCCCGTATCCGAGCGCGGTCACGGCCAGCACGAACACGGCGATCGCGATGCCCGCCCGCAGGCGCCGCGAGTACACGGTTCCGGCGCCCACACCCACGATCGCCAGCATCACGACGGCGATCCCCGGGAACTGGTTCTGCTCGTTGGGCGTGTTGAGCGTGTGCCGCACGGACGCCGTCGCCGATCCCCAGAGGCGATCCTCCGGAGGCGCCGAGAGGAAGGCCTTCGGCGGCGCCGAGTAGTGCGCTATCTCTCCCCCGGCGCGGTGCGCGTTCGGGTAGTCGCGAGCCACCTGCAGGAGCGGCCTCGCCTGGAACGCCACCACCGCGGCGACCACGAGGACTCCGACACCGGTGGCCACGACCGCGGGGCGCGGCAGGCGCGGCCGGCCCCGGCGCAGCCAGACCACCGCGGCTATCGCGACCAGGACCAGCAGCAGGTAGCCGAGCTGCAGCCCGAGCGTGAAGCCCAGCGTGAGCTGCCAGGCGGCCACGAGCCAGCCGGCGAGCACGGTCCGCGCCGATCCGCGGCGGTAGCCGCGCAGGAGCAGGAACAGGACCAGCGGGATCCCGCCGCTCGAGATCACGTGCAGGTGCCCGTTCATCGAGAGCCTGAACGGCGCGTACGCGAACGCCGCGCCCGCGACCACGGCCGCCCACCGCCTGACCCCGAGCTCGCGGGCGAGCAGGTATGCGCCGACGAAGCACAGCGCGTACGCGAAGAGGAACAGCAGGTTGTAGCGGACGAGCGCGGCGACGGGACCGTGCCCGATCAGGCTCGCCGGGAGGTAGCCGAGGAGCGAGTCCGAGAACGCGAAGGTCTCGCGGTGGGGCCAGAACGCGTTCGCGTTCCACAGGTGAAGCGGGTGATGGAGTACGGCGTGGCCCTGCCAGGCGAGCTGCCAGGCGGTGCGAACCGGATCGCCCAGGTCCTCCCCGATGTGCGAGCCGAGATGGGCCGCGATCGGCCAGTTCATCCCGATGCTGAGGAGGCAGGCGCCGACGCAGGCGACGATGACCTCCCGGGCCGTGATGGGCTGGCGGTCCGCGGATCCGGTGGCCGGGGCCGGCAGCGCGCGCTCGCCTCCCCGCTCGGGGCGGCGCACATCGACCGGGGCTGGCGGCACGGCGGACTGCACGCCGCGGGAAAGCTACTGAGCCGGCGGGGCGTCTCCCGTCAGCCGGCTGCGGTCCCCGTTAGACGAGCGCGAGCGCCTCGCTGGCGGCACGCTCACCGGACTGGAGCGCCCCCTCCATGTAGCCGGCGTGCTCGGTCGCCGTCTCGGTCCCCGCCCAGGTCAGGCGCCCAACGGGGTCACGCAGCGCGCTGCCGTACCGCGACCACAGCCCCGGCGTCATCGACGAGCAGTACCCCCCACGAGTCCACTCGTCGCTGCCCCAGTCGCGCTCCACGTGCGCACGCGGTCGTGCGGCGCGGTCGCCGAAGCAATCCACCAGCGCCGCCAGAGCGACCTCGCGCCGGCGCTCCGGCGAGAGCTCCCGGATCGGGCGCGCACGCTCGCCGACGAAGAACGTGGCCAGCACCCCGGGCGCTCCGCCCGGCGAGGAGACGTCGTGCGTGAACGAGAACGGGAGCTTGGGCCCCCAGGCCTCGCCCGTCAGCCCCTCGTCCCGCCAGAAGGCTTTGTCGTAGACGTCGGCCATGCGAACGGCGTCGCCGGGGGACATCCTCCGCAGCACCTCCGAGCGGTCGGCAGGGAGCTCGGGCTCGAACTCGATCCGCTCGGCTGTGCCCGGTGGCACGGCCACCACCGCCGCGGCGGCCTCGACTGTGAGCGCATCCGCCTCCACGCGCACGCCGCTCGTGCCGTGAACGATCCGGCGCACGGGAGCGCCGAGCTCGAGCGAGCCCTCGAGCCCACGGGCCATCCCCGCGGCGAGCTGCTCCGCCCCACCCCGCACCAGCAGCTCCTGCGCACCTCCGGTCGTCGCGAGCATCGGACCGAGCCCGCCGCTGGAGCGGATGTAGAAGAGCGCGTGGAGCAGTGAGATCTCGCTGGGCTCCGAGCTGAAGATGTTGGCGGCGGTCCTGCGCAGCGTGGTGCGCGAACGCTCTGTCCGGGTCGCCCGGCGCAGCCAGTCCTCGAGCGACCTGCCGTCGAGCTCGCTGGCCCCGTCCGCGGTCCAGGGCGCCATTGGCGAGACCCTCTGCGCCATGCGATCGAGCCGGCGGCTGGCGAGCCGGTAGTCGATGGTCGCCAGGGGGTGGAGGATGGAGTAGCGCCGGTCGTCCAGCCGGCTCCCGTCGTCGCGCACGATCGTCGCGCCGTCCGAGTGGCAGGGCCAGGTGTCCAGACCGAGCTCGCGCACGAGCGTGCGGGCCCTCACGTGGTCGGTCCCGATCCAGCTGCCGCCGAGGTCGAGCGCGTACCCCTCGTGGTGGACCGTCTCCACCCGGCCGCCCAGCCGGGTCCGCGCCTCGACCACCACCAGCGAGCTGCCCGCCGCAAAGAGACGCGCCGCCGCTGCAAGCCCCGCGAACCCCGCTCCCACCACGACGAAATCGGCGCGGCGGGTGCCGGCCGTCACCGAGGTCTCTGTTCGTTTAGTTGGCGCATAGGATCCGATGTCACGGTCGCGAGCCTCGAATGATTCCTCCTACGCGCCTTGCCCGGCTGCTTCGCCGGCCTGCTCTCGCAGCCGCGCTCTTCGTCGTGGCCGCCCTCGCGGCGCCCGCCGCCGCCACTACTGCCAAGCAGGAGTCGTACGCCGACTTCCAGTCTCAGCTCTCGTCCGGACAGGTGAAGGCCGCCACCGTTGTGCCGAAGAAGCACACGGCCAACGTGAAGCTCCGCAATGGGGTCAAGTACAGGGTCACCTATCCGCCGACCGCAGACCCGGTGGCCGCGCTCCGCGCTCACGGCGCCCACGTGCGGGTGAAGAAGACGGCAAGCAGCTCCCACGTGCGGCTCCGCTACATCGTCCTTGCCGTTGTCGCCGCGCTCGCGCTCGCGGGAGGCGTCGCCTATCTGGTGCGCCGCCGGCGGCCGGCGACACCCGGCCCGGCGGCGGGCCCCACTCCTCCGGCCTAGAAGCCTGCTTGGAAAGGGCGCCGGGCGCGGGCGCCGGTTCGTCCGCGGAATCCGCAATGATCCGGGTGTGCTCGGCCGACGCGCGCGCACCACCCTGCGGGACGTGGTGATTGCGCTGCTCCAGCTCTCGGGCCTACTCGCTCTACAGGGCGTGGGGCTTCCGTTCCTCGTGGCGCTCGCGGGCGTGATCGCCGCCACTCTGCTGGCCCTCGCAGCCGCCGGCCGGCTCACCGCGGCGCCCTAGCATCAGTCGCATGCCACGGAGGGTTGCGGGCGTCCTAGCCGCCCTTGTCGCGCTCGGATTCGTGTCAGCCGCGAACGCCGAGGCGGCGCGGGGTCCGGGTCACGCCCGCTACGACCTCGCCCTTCGCTGGCGCTCGAGCCACGACGTGCTGGATGGCGTGGAGCACGTGGGCTTCGAGAACACGCACCCCGGCAAGCTCCGATCGGTCTGGCTCCGCCTGTGGGCGAACGGCGTTGCGTCGTGTGCGCATCCGCGGATCACCTTGAAGGTCCTGTCCGGAGGGCGCGCGGCAGGGTGGGCCGCGGACTGCACCGCGCTCAAGCTTCGCCTGGGTCACGACCTCGCCACTGGCCGGCGCGCCGCGATCCGCCTTCGCTTTTCCGTCCGCGTGCCGGGTGGGAACGGCAGCTTCGGCCACCTGAGCGGCGGGCCGGCGCTGCTGGGCAATGCGATCCCGATCCTGGCCGTGACCGACGCGGCCGGAACGCACCTCGAGCCGTACTCCACCCTCGGCGAGGCGGCCTACTCGCTCACCTCGTCGTGGCACGTGCGCCTGGACGTTTCCAGGCGCCGCGTGCGCGTGACTTCGAGCTCGCCATCGGACATTTCCACAAGCAGGCCACGACCGTCCACGGAGTCCGTATCCGCTTCTCGGACATGCTCCCCGGCGGGGCGGCGAGCACACGGTTGCGCGGCGACGTGCTGGCCGCCGCGCGGAGCGACGTGCTCGGCTACGAGCAGCGCTTCGGCACCTACGGCGCGCCCGACCTCGACATCGTCCAGACGCCGTCGCTCGACGGGGAGGGGATGGAGTATCCGGAGCTCGTGTTCGTCGAGATGACCCCGAGCAGCGCCGACTCTGGGAGTTGGCTCCACACGCGCGCCCTGCTCGCCCACGAGATCGCGCACCAGTGGTTCTACGGCATCGTCGGAAACAACCAGTGGCGCGAGCCATGGCTGGACGAGAGCTTTGCCACCCTCGCCTCCGGCTTCCCGGCGCACCACTGCACGAGCGGCGACCCGCTGGCGGGCTACCCCTCGAGCGTGCGGCTCACGTCGAACATGGGCTTCTTCGACGCCCACCCGAGCGGCTGGTACTACAGCGGGCTGTACGGAGGCGGTGCGTGCGCGCTGCGCGACCTCCGGGCCGGCTTCGGCACGCAGCCATTCAACGACTTCCTCCGCGCGTGGGTGGCCGCCCACCGCTACGGGGTCGCCACCACGGCGGCGCTCGTGGCGGCGATCCGCGCGGCGGCGCCTTCGGGATTCGACGTCGACGGGTGGCTGCGGGACTCCCGGATCGACGTCCGGTGATCGTGATCAACGCACGACAGTGATCGCGCCCTTCATCGTCGCAGGGTGGTACGTGCAGAGGTAGTGGTACACGCCCGGCCTCGTGAAGGTGGCCTTGTAGGTGCCGCCCTTGTTGAACGCCGGCGAGCTGAACTTCGCAGGGCCGCTCGTGATGACCACGTTGTGGAGCGTGGCGTCGAGGTTGGTCCACCTGAGCGTCGTGCCGGCCTTGACCTTGATGCTGGCCGGCGCGATCGCGAGGCCCTGATAGGCGATCGGCACCACTCCGGCGGCGGTCGCCGACGGCCGCCCGCCGGTCGTCGGGTAGCTCGGATAGGTGCTGCGCGCGGCGCTCACGCTTGGGGTCAGCCCCGGCGAGTCGAAGCCGTTGAAGTACCAGAGCGCGGCCGAGTACCAGAGCACGACGACCAGCGTGAGCATCGTGCCGCCGGCCACCGGCAGCGCCCAGCCGGGCAGCCGCCGCGAGCGGACGACGATCACCTTGGCCGCGAACGCTCCGTAGAAGAAGCAACCGGCGAGCGAGTGGACCACCGTACGCCGATCGAAGTCGCGGAAGCCGTAGGCGAACATGCAGTGGTAGGCGATCGGCAGGCTCAGGAAGATCGCGGAGTAGCCGGAGACGCGGTGGACGGTTCCAAGCCAGGCCGGCTTGCGCCACGGCAGGCGCCCGTAGATCCAGAGCGCCGAGTAGAGCTGGAACGCCGCCAGCGCCAGCACGCCGGTCGCCAGCCAGGACTTGAGCGGGAACGTGTCGGTGGCGCTCTGCCCGAAGAGGCTCGTGTTGATGTCGAGCGAGACGACCTGGGTGAGCCCGTACACCGCCCCGCTCACGGCCAGCGCGACGGCGGCCGGGATCAGCAGGCGCCTGTTCGAATCACCCGGCGGCATCCCCGGCGCCAGCCTAACCGACCCGTCAGGGCCTGTGGGCGTTACGCGATGCCGCTGCGTAAGCGGGAGATAGTCGCCCGAGGGTTCGAATAGACCCGAGCTGCAAGGCAGAGCTTCGCGGGTGTCATCGAAGAGCAGGTGTACGGGATGATTGGCCTATGACTGCCACGTGGAGCACCGACCGGATCGCTGACCAGACC
This sequence comes from Actinomycetota bacterium, assembly GCA_005883295.1. Classification (GTDB taxonomy): domain Bacteria; phylum Actinomycetota; class Thermoleophilia; order Solirubrobacterales; family Thermoleophilaceae; genus AC-37. The sequence continues at coordinate 2,894 of VAWV01000199.1, read as the reverse complement.
GGCAAGACCGCCGTCGTGACCGGAGCCAACAGCGGCCTCGGCCTCGTGACCGCGCGCGAGCTCGCGCGCGCGGGCGCGACCGTGGTGATGGCGTGTCGCAACGTCCAGAAGGGCGACGCGGCGGCGGCCGAGCTCGGCGCTCAGGTTCCCGAGGCGCGGCTGCAGGTTGCCGAGCTCGATCTGAGCAGCCTGACGTCCGTGCGCAGCTTCGCGGGCGCGCCGGAGGTCGGCGAGGTCGCGTTGCTGATCAACAACGCCGGGATCATGATGACCCCGCAGGAGAAGACCGCCGACGGCTTCGAGCTCCAGTTCGGGACCAACCACCTCGGCCATTTCGCTTTGACGGGGCTGCTGCTCGAGCGGCTCGGGAGGGCTCCGGATGCAAGGGTCGTCACCGTCTCCAGCCTCGAGCACAAGGCCGGCCACATCCACTTCGACGACCTGCAGCTGGCGCACGGCTACGACCCGCGCAAGGCCTACCAGCAGTCCAAGCTCGCCAACGCGGTCTTCGGAGTGGAGCTGGACCGCCGCCTGCGCGCGGCCGGCTCGCCAGTCAAGAGCGTGCTCGCGCATCCCGGCTACTCGGCCACGAACCTCCAGAGCACCGGACCAACCGGGGTCATGAAGGCGTTGCTTGCAGTGAGCAACCGCGTCCTCGCGCAGGGGGCCGAGCAGGGCGCGCTACCGACGCTCTACGCGGCCACGGCCCCGGACGTCGAAGGCGGGGAGTACTACGGCCCGGACGGATTTCGGGAGCTGCGCGGGCGCCCGACGAAGGTGAACGTGATCGCGGAGGCAAGCGATCCCGCGGTCGGGCAGCGGCTATGGGAGGCGTCGGAGGAGTTGACGGGCGTGGCGTACGGGTTGCCCTCCGTGCCCGTCTCGTAGCGCCACCGCTGAGGCCCCGGGCGAGTACCGGAACGGCCGAGTTCCAGGCCCGCGCTCTGGTCGTTACGGTGCTGAACTAGCCCTCCGCCTGGCACATGGGGATGCGGGTTACCTGTCGCGAGAACGCAGCCACCAGTAACGGAGAGGTGTTGAGCTTCAACCTATGGATGCGTGGCGGCGCGACACCTCCGCCGATGCACGTTCATCCGCACCAGGAGGAGCGCATCGCGGTCGTAGCCGGGGCTGTCCGCTCGAGGAGCGGCGGATCCGACCGCGTGCTCTCATCCGGCGAGACTGTGGTCAGCTCGCCTGGGCAGCCACACACCGTCGGCCCAGCTGGCGATGAGGACGTCGAGATGGTGGCCGAGCTACGCCCAGCGCTCACGTACGAGCAGTTCATCGAGCGCAGCTTCGCCCTCGACCGAGCTGGCCACGTAGACGCGAAGGGCCGCGGCAACCCACTCCGGCTGGCGACCACAGGGGCCCGGAACGCAGAGTTCTTCCTTGCGCGCATCCCGCTCGGCATTCAAACGGACGACGCTGGCGGCTATGGAGCGCGTGGCTCACCGCCTCGGCTACGACGGGCCACCCTGAACGCTGCTGCACAACTCCGCTACATCGGGAAAACGCACGATCGCCTCGCGAAGCAGAGCCTGGTTCTCGTCATGACACCGCTCGTCGAGTAAGGCCTCTGACCTGCTGTAGATTCGCTCGAGTTCGCGCTGACGCGACGCCGCGTGCTCGCTCACTACGTGCGAGCTTAGGCTACTGCTGCGGTCGCCCGGTCTTCGCGCACCGGGGGTCCTGACCGTGCTAGCGCCGGATCTTGTGATCGCGCGCCGTCCTACGCGCCACAGATAGCTGCTCCCGTGATCGTTGAACGCATCCTCGACGAAGTCGGCTCTTCCGGGGGTCCTCGGAGGTCTTCAAACTGGACCGCGGCCTGGATCGTTTCGAACTCCAACGTGGGCGAGTGCATGTAGTCCTCGCTCTGGGCGACATACCTGGCGATCATCAGGTGTCTCGTTACTCACGGCGATACCAGAGTAGGCTACGCATCCGGGCGTAGTGGATGCAGGCAACTACGCACTCGGGCGCGCAACTCGTTATCAGACAACTCGCTCGCCTCAGGCTCGAGCTTTGCTCGGCAGCTCAGTAACAGACCGTCGTTATCTGTTTCACCTTCTTGGAGCAGAGATAAATCCACGCGAAGCTGGTGGTACATCGGCTCTCGTCTCCACGCTTGATGATTGACCTCTCGGCGAAGCCAGTAGCCGGGAGTGTGCTCGACGCCATCCACTAGATCCGCGAATACGGTCCGGTCAAAGGTCGAGTCACTCCCCGCTAACCAGCCAAACTCGGTATTGAACGCTGAAAGTGTCAGTTGCGCAGCAAGGACCGCTTTGCATGCCTGAATGAGACCGGCCCGATGGTTTATTTCGGCCACGGCCAGTGTTGATCGGCGAACGCCCGCCCCCTGTGCGATCGAAGTTGCGGTCGGAATACGTCCCGCCCACCGGAGCTGAACCGATGCCAATCTAAGGAGTACCTGGTTCTCCAGGGCGCTCTGTACGTGATTCCCCCGCCGGCGGCGTTCGGATAACGTCTGATCACAATCCGGCCGAGGGCCTCGGAGTCTACCGCAACGCCGGACACCGCCGTGCCGAGGCTGAGGACAGTCACTGTTATCGGCAGGTTGTTGCAATCGGCCATCGCCGCGAGCGTGCCCGCCACGGTGTCACCGAACTTGGCGATTCCGGTGTCGTGGTTGCTCCGATCGGCCCAATAGCGCTCGGCGTCCTGACCGAGTTGGCCGACTTGGTTAAAGGCCCAGTCCACCGGGTTCGGGATATCCGGAATCTGGATGCTCGGCACGATCGGCCCCAGGTCCGGCCCGCCGGCCCAGAGCGAGTCCCGCCCGCTCGGGTCGATCCCGTTCACGGGGTCAGCCGCGACGTAGCCGTAGAGGTTGGTGTCCCCGCCTCCGAAGCCGATCGGATCTTTCT
>VAWV01000198.1 GCA_005883295.1 Actinomycetota bacterium | reverse complement strand
CCGGGCTGGAGGCGCTCATGCGCTGGCACCACGACGGGCTCGGGCCGGTCTCGCCGCTCGAGTTCATCCCGATCGCCGAGGACACGGGGCTGATCGTCCCGATGGGCGCCTGGATGCTGGAGGAGGTGTGCGGGCAGGCGGTTCGCTGGGCGGAGGAGCTCGGAATCGAGCCGCCGCCGATCTCGGTGAACCTCTCCCCGCGGCAGGTGGCCCACGCGGAGCTCGTCCCAACCGTCGCCAGGGTCCTCCAGGACCAGGGCGTCCCCGCATCGTGGCTGGCTCTCGAGATCACCGAGAACGTGCTGATCAGCGAGGCCGAGTCGCCGTGGAACACGCTCCAGGCGCTCAAGAAGCTGGGCGTGACGCTGATGCTCGACGACTTCGGCACCGGCTACTCCTCGCTCAGCTACCTGAAGCGCTTCCCGGTCGACGTGCTGAAGATCGACCGCAGCTTCGTCGACGGCGTTGGCTCGGAGGGGGAGGACTCGGCGATCGTCAACGCGGTCGTGCGGATGGCCCGCGCCCTCGATCTGGGCGTCGTGGCCGAGGGTGTGGAGACCGAGGCCCAGGTCCAGGCGCTTCGCCAGCTCGGCTGCGAGCGGGCCCAGGGCTTCCTCTTCGGACGGCCCGGCCCGGCCGCTCAGATCACGCCGCTGCTTCAGGGCGCCGAGCCGGACTGGCTGGAGCCGGTTCCGGGGCGCCAGCCCGCGCCGGACGCCTGACCGCTCCGAACGCTCTGTTATAAGCGCCGCTCCATGGTCGGCGACCTGAGCGTTCACGAGTTCTCCTGGCAGCTGGCGGCCGGGCAGCCCACGCCCGGCGGCGGCAGCGCGGCGGCGCTGGTCGGCGCCCTCGGTGCGGGGCTCGTGAGCATGGTCTGCAACTACACGGTCGGACGCGAGCAGTACGCGGACGTGGACGCCGAGATGCGCGGCGTCCTCGCCCGGGCCGAGGAGCTCCGCGGGCAGCTCGAGCGGGCGGTGGAGGACGACGTGGCCGCGTACGGGTCGTACTCCGACGCTCAGAAGCTGCCGCGGGAGACCGACGACGACAAGGCCGCTCGCGACGCGGCGCTCGACGCCGCCCTCCGTGAGAGCACGCTGGTCCCGCTGGCGGTCGCGGAGCGCTGCGCCGAGCTGCTCGAGCTGGCGCTGCGGGCGGCGGAGCTCGGCAACCGGTTCCTGATCAGCGACGCCGCCGTGGGCGCGGAGCTGGCCGGCGCCGCGCGCGCGTCCGCCGAGCTGAATGTCCGGCTCAACCTCGCGGGCGTGGACGACGAGGAGTTCGCGCGCTCGTGCCGCGAGCGCCTCGACGCCGTCGGGGCGCGGGTCGGCGGACGCGAGCTGGTGGACCGGACGCGGTCGGTCGTCGAGAAGAGAGCCGCGGGGTGAGCGCCCGCGTACTCGACGGCCGCGAGGTCGCCGCCGCGCTCAAGGACGAGCTCCGCGCCGAGGTGGCGGGCCGATCGCTTGAGCTCGCGATCGTCCGTGGGGGAGGGGACGAGGCGGCGGAGATGTACGCGCGCAGGCTGGGGGCCCTGTGCGAGGAGCTGGGGGTCGGGTCGCGGGTGGTGGAGGTCCCGGACGGAGCCTCCTCGGAGGACGCGATCGCCCTCGTGTCGGAGCTGAACGCAGATGCGGCGGTCACCGGGATTCTGGTTCAGCTCCCGCTTCCGGCCGGGCTCGACGAGACGGCCGTGATCGCGGCGGTGGAGCCGGCCAAGGACGTGGACGGCGTGAACCCCGAGAACGCTGGCCGTCTCTACCTGGGGCTCCCGGCGCTCGCGCCGGCCACCCCGCTGGCCGTGATGGAGCTCCTGCGCCGCTACGACATCGCGATCGAGGGTCGCCGGGCTGTGGTGATCGGGCGCAGCAACATCGCGGGCAAGCCGCTCGCGTTGCTCCTCCTGCGCGAGCACGCCACTGTGACCGTGTGCCACTCGCGGACGGCGGACCTCGGAGCGGTGGTCCGGGAGGGCGAGCTCGTGGTGGCGGCGGTGGGGCGGCCGGGATTGGTGCGGGGCGACATGGTCGCGCCGGGCGCGGTAGTGATCGACGTCGGGACGAACGTGGTGGACGGCAAGCTCGTGGGCGACGTCGCGTACGACGAGGTGGCGGAGGTGGCGTCGGCCGTGTCACCCGTCCCGGGAGGGGTGGGGCCGCTCACGAACCTGATGCTCGTGCGCAACGTGCTCCGCGCGAGCGAGCTCGGCGCCTAGGTCCGCTCGACCGTGATCGCGAACGTGGCAGAGCGGCTCTCGCCGGGCGGCACGAGCTGGAGGCCGTCCCCGCTCACGAGCGCATTGGTGGGCGCCGTCATCGGCTCGTAGGCGACCACGTCGTCGTCCTCGGGCGCGTAGACCTGGGCGTACGGATAGCCGCCGACGAAATCCACCGCGATCCGGCGCCCGCCGCCGGCGAGCACGAAGCGGGGCGGATCGGCGATGTCCGTGTAGCCGTCGTCGAAGGTGCGGTCGCCGAGCGGACCCGGCTCGATCTCGACGGGCTCGGTCTCGCCGGTCGGTATCTGCCTGGCGTCGCTTACAAGCCGGCTGCGGACCGGGAGCTCCACGTGCCATTCGGCGCGGTCGACGTCCGGGAGCGCGAAGTAGGGGTGGAAGCCGAACGAGATCGGCACCGGGTCGTCGCCGGTCGCGGCCATGGCCGTCCGGATGGTCAGGGTGGCGTCGCGAAGACTGGCGTCGATCCGCAGCTCGTGCGGATAGGGGAAGCCCTCCAGGTATTCGGGGTGGGCGCCGAAGTCGAGCCGCACCGACAGTCGGGCGGAGCTCTCGTCGGCGTCGGCGCCGAGCAGCTCCCAGTAGGGCGAGGCGCCGAGGAAGCCGTGGATGGGGAGGTCGTTGGGGTCGTGCTTGATGAGCGGGGACTCGGGGTCCAGCTCGACGGTCCGTCCCGCAGCGGAGTAGCTGAAGCCGCTGAGCCGGTTGGCCCACGGGTGCAGGATCGGGATGCCCATGGTGGAGCGCGTTGCCTCGTATCGCGCGAGCCCGGCGCGCTGCCCCACCAGCTCATCGCCGGCGTGGGTGAGCGACGCCCCGACCATCCCCACGCTGGGCACGAACGTCACCTCGAGCTCTGCCTCGTGGGCGATGAGGGTCCGCGCGGGGTAGCCCTGGTAGAGAGACTCGGTGGCCTCGTAGGGCGGAGGCACGAGCGGATCTTCTCACGCCCCCAACGGCCATTGATGACGCCGGTGCGGCGGAACTAAACTGCTGCCGTACGCGGGCGTGGTGTAACGGTTGCACGTGAGCCTTCCAAGCTCGAGGATGCGGGTTCGATCCCCGTCGCCCGCTCTGAACCCGCGCTAGGGTTCTGAAGGCCACGGGGCGTGGCGCAGTCTGGTAGCGCATTCGGCTGGGGGCCGAAAGGTCGCTGGTTCAAATCCAGTCGCCCCGATTTGACGGCCTATAGCGGTCGTCCGGAAAAGCCACGAACCCGGGCACGTGCCTGCCCCGTGCTGCAGATCCTCAGGCTGAGACCTGGTTGTGGACCTCAAAGGCGGTCTCCTCGGGCGGCGCCGCAAAGCCACCGTCGATGCCTGCTTGCATCCGGGGCATCAGAGTGCGGTCGCGGAACTGTTCCCAGCTTTGCTTCGAATCATGCATCGCCATGATCGTCCAACCGTTGGCCGACGGGCCGGCCGCGTGAAAGAACTGGCCCTCGGGCAGACTGCCGTCGCTCGGATGCACAGCCGCGATCGTCGCCTGGTACTGCTCCTCGGTGCCGCCAGCGAACTGATGCACGATGCCGTAAGCCATCTCGCCGCTCCTCGTTTCGTAAATAGGATCCACCCGCTAGTCCCTCTGGCGGGGTGACGCGAACATAGCGCGCTGCGCCTCGAGGTGCACATGATCAATCAACTGCGACCGCGATCAGGTCGCAGGCGGCAGGCGACGATGAAGCTCGCGGATGCGGCGAACGGCCGTTTGGTTCAAAAGCCGTCTCATCCTCCCGACTAAGACGGGCCGGGCCCGATATCTAGGCGATACCGGTGGTACGCCAGCGCCGCCGCTCCTCGCGTCCGGTCTGTGTCACTTGCGCGTGCAGACGCTCGGCTGTACGGTGCCCCCGAGCGGCCCAATTAGCGATCGCAGGCGGTCCCTACCAGTTGTGAATAAGCAGCGCTTCCAAGGCCTCGGCCTCGCGTTCCCGCTAGGCGCGGTTGCCGCGGCGACCGCGGCGTCCCTGGGATGCGCGCCCTCAGCGGCGGCGATCACCCCGACCGTGACCGAGTACACGAACGGGGTCACCCCTGGCTTCAGCGGCGCGGACCCGGAGAAGATCGTGCGCGGGCCCGACGGGAACCTGTGGTTCACGAACGAGGAGGACCCGGGCCGGATCATGCGGATCACCCCGGCCGGAGTCGTGACCGTGGTCGCAACGGGAGGTGCCACGTCGAACTTCGACGCCAACTCGAAACCGGCCGGTATTACGGCCGGCTCCGACGGAAACTTGTGGTTCACCGAGTTCGGCGATCCAGGCCGGATCGCCCGGATCACTCCCGGCGGGGCGGTAACGAGGATGGCAACAGGTGGGGTAACGTCGAACTTCGACACGAATAGCCGTCCCTCCGCGATCACAGCGGGTCCCGGCGGGAACCTGCCGCTGGCTTCACCGCCAATACGACGCCCGAGGAGATCACGGCCGGTCCCGATGGAAACCTGTGGTTCACGGGTCGCAGCGATCCGGGATTCATCGAGCGGATCTCGCCCGGGGGCGTCGTAAGCGAGTACAAGGGCGGCACCACGTCTGGCTTCAGCGCGAATGGCACGCCCGAGGTCATCGTGACCGGGCCGGACGGGAATCTCTGGTTCACCGAGTCAAGCGACCCGGGCCGGATCATGCGGATCACCCCCTCCGGAGCGGTCACCGAGGTCGCGACCGGCGGGGTCACGCCGGGCTTCACCGCGAACGCCGACCTGTATGGGATAGCCGCGGGACCGGATGGCGACCTCTGGTTCGTCGAGCAGGGCGACCCCGGACGAGTCGGGCGGATCACCCCCGCCGGAGCGGTGACCGAGGTCGCGACGGGCGGGGTCACGCCGGGCTTCACTGCCAACGGCAGCCCAAACGAGATCACGCAGGGGCCGGACGGCAACATGTGGTTCACGGAGACGAGAGTGAGGGGCGCACTCAACGGCCACGCCCAGCCCACGTCATACGAGTTCCAGTACGGCCGGACCAGCGCCTACGGCTCAGCCAGCAAATCCACCGGCGCCGGTTCGGGCTTCACGAGCGTTCCCGCCTCGGCAAAGCTGACCGGGCTCAAGCCGAACAGCACCTACCACTACCGGCTTCTCGCCACGAACCCCACCGGCACGACGCCCGGGCGCGACAGGACCTTCAAGACTCTCGCCCTTCCGAGAGTTGGTCACCTCACGATGAGCCCGAAGGTCTGGCGCCCGCCGGTGGGGACGACGATCCGGTTCTCGCTCAACCGCGCCGTGCGCATACGACTTCAGTTCTTCGCAGAGAAACCGGGTCGCAAGGTCAACGGCAAGTGTCGGCCGCCGACGCAAAGCAACGGAGGCGCGCAGAAGTGCACGCGGCTCGTGCTCGCCGGGACGATCGTCTTCGATGGGCACAGGGGCACGAACACAGTGCGCTTCCAGGGCCGGATCTCAAAGAAGAAGAGCCTCAGTCCGGGGCAGTACCAGCTCAAGGTCGTGGCGGTTGATCCCACGACCCCGAAGACTTCGAGCCGCAGCACCGGGTTCACGATCGTCGCCGGCTGATCGCAAAGATGAAGGTCGAGTTCATCGCCAGCGTCGCCGTCATCGCCCCTGATCCGCCAGCAAGCCGACAGCTCTATGTCGACGCCCTCGGCCTCCCGCTCGAGGGCGAGGGGCAGGACGGGTACTACTCGAGCGGGAAGATTCCGGGCAGCAAGCACTTCGGTGTCTGGCCTCTCTCCCAGGCTGCGGAGGCCTGTTTCGGCACGAGGGAATGGCCACCCGACCGGCCGATTCCCCAAATCAGCCTCGAGTTCGAGGTCGAGAGCGCTGCGGCCGTGCAGGCGGCAGCGGAGGAGCTGCGATCCAAAGGGTTCTCCCTCCTGCACCTGGCGCGAGAGGAGCCGTGGGGGCAGACGGTCGCAAGACTCCTTTCGATCGAGGGATCGATCGTTGGGATCTCCTACGCGCCCTCGCTCCACGACTAACGGCATCGCGCAGCACCGAGGCGGCTATGGCCCTGAGACCTCCACTCGTGCGATGATGGACGCATGGCCCGCCGACTCGCGCTGGCCGCCGTCGGCGGCCTCCTGGTCTTCGCTGCGCCCGCCCAGGCCGGGCTGACCCCGGAGCAGGCGCTGCCGATCCTCAACCAGTGGCGGGCCCAGGCGCACGAGTCGCCGGTCCCGTCGTTCGACTCCGCGCAGAACACCGGCTGTGCGCACCACGACCACTACATGGCCGTGAACAACAACCAGCTGACACATACCGAGGTCTCCAGCAATCAGGGCTACACCTCGGATGGCGCCGCCGCCGGGGCGAACAGCGTCCTTGCGTATCCCGAGCGCACCCCGCGAGTGTGGGAGGGGTCGGTGTACCACCGCATCGGCGTCCTCCAGCCGCGCCTGGTCAATTCCGGCTGGGCAGCCAGCGAGGGGTTCACGTGCATGCAGATCGGCGTCAACGGCCTCGGCGACCTGCGGACCGGGAACCCGAGCGACCCGGTTACCACGCATCCCTGGCCTCCCAACGGCGCCACGAATGTGCCGCAGAGGTTCACCGACTTCGAGAGCCCGGACCCGCACGCGCTCGTGCCCGGCGAGCTCGGCTACCTGCTGTCCGTGAACCTCGACGGACCGTGGCACAACAACTTTGCCGCAAAGGTCACCG
>VAWV01000018.1 GCA_005883295.1 Actinomycetota bacterium | reverse complement strand
TCGGCGCCGATCCGCATCCGCGTGCACACCCGCCCGTCGGCGTCGAAGAGCCGCAGGGTGGCGCAGAGTGGGCCGTAGTCGTGGAGGGTCATCACCACCGGGACGCGGGCCTTGGCAGCCAGGTCGAGCAGGGACGAGGGCAGGCCGTGGAGCTCCTGCACGTGGACCACGTCGGGCGCGACCTCGCGCAGGGCGCCCGCGAACTGCTCCTCGATCCAGGGCTCGGCCACGTCGAGGTCGGGGCGGCGCGTGCCGCGCTCCAGGCCCGCCACGATCGGCGGGTTCACGAGCTCGCGCATGTCCACGCCGTCGCGGTGCCAGCACCTGAGGCGCGAACGGGAGCGGAACGGATAGTGGCGCCCCGCGAAGAAGTACGTGACCGCGTGCCCGCGCTCCACCAGCGCCGCCATCAGGTCCTCCGCGTAGAGGATCAGGCCCCCAACGCGCCAGGGGTGGAACCCCCAGCCGACCTGTAAGACCCGCAGCGGATCCCCAGCTGTCGCCGACGCCGTCACGAGGGCGACCGCAGCGGGATGGCGCCCGCCGGCGCCGATCGGGTCCGGGACACGCTCACCGCGAGCCTGAGCACCGCCGCAACCGCACCGACCCAGACGGCAAGCATGATCGCCACGTAGACGCCCGTCGGGGGCGGGTGGAAGGGATGCCATTCGAATATCACGGTGGGGAGCAGCAGGCCCGCCTGGACCGCGGCCACCTGCCAGGCGTAGCCGGCCATGAGGGCGAAGGGCAGCGCCCAGATGACGTATTCGAACGCAAAGCCGATGGTGAGCAGCGGCAGCGCGCACCAGAGCAGCGCCGCCGCCTCGGTGGGAGGCGTCCGGCGGACGAGCACGAGCGCGACGAACGGAGCCATGAGCAGGGCCACGAGGGCGAACTCGTGCACGTCCAGGAAGTGCGTCACCCCCGAGACTCTCAGCGGCTCGTGGAACAGCCACTGGTGAGCGAGGCCGGGCTGGACGGCGAGGCTTATCCCGCCGAACCCAGGCAGTGCCCGGTGGGAGCGAAGGGCGTGGATCGTCCCGTGGGCGTCCGCGATCACGAATGGCGCGAGCGAGATGACCGGGATTGCGATCGCCGGCAGGATCAGCGCCGCGACATCGCGCCGGGATCGCACGGATGGCAGCAGCGCGAAGACCATCAGCACCGGGACCGTCTTGATGGTCGCGCCGACGCCTATCAGCACCCCGGCAATAAGCGCCCGGCCAGGCCCCGGCTCGAGCCGATCCCAGAGCCAGAGCGCGAGTACCGCCGGGAGGAACGCCGCCGAGTCGAAGTGGCCGTGGTAGCCCGAGATGATCGCGAACGACGGCCCGAGGGCGACCAGCGACGCGGCGGCCAGCCGCAGCCGCTCGCCGGCGCCGCGCCTGCCCAGGTGGTCCTGTACGAGCCAGGCGATCACGCCGTCCGCGGCGATCTGCGCCACCTGGACGAAGCCGTGGTAGGGAAGTCCCGTGACGCTAGCGAGCCCGCTCGAGGCGAGGATCCACGGGAAGAACCCGGGCGGGTACGGCCAGCGGTTGTACGGGTGGCCGTTGACGATCGAGTAGACGTGAAGCGGGTGATGCGTGAGCGCCCGCCGCACGGCCACCAGCGAGTCCATGTCGTAGAGGAAGCCGTACGTCTTGAATGCGACGATCAGCCGGGCCGCGACGCCAACCGCGATCACCAGCCACAGCAACCTGCGCGCCCGCGGACTCAAGGCGCCTCGGGCGGCAGGTCGCGGATGTGCCGCGCCGGCACGCCGCCGTAGAGCGCGTCGGGCTTGCAGTCCTCGGTCACCACCGCGCCCGTGGCGACCACGCAACCGTCGCCGATCGTGACGCCAGGCAGGATGATCGCGCCTGCGCCTATCCAGCAGCCCGCCCCAATCGTCACGGGAGTCGGGGTCCACTTCACGGGGCGCCGCTCCCGCGATCCGATCTTGTGCGCCGAGGTGATCACCTTGACGAACATCGCGAGCCCCGTGCGCGGGCCGATCTCCACGCGCCCGACGTTCTCGAAGTAGCACCCGTAGTTGATCACGGACCCGGGGCCTATCCGGATGTCGCAGGTGTGGAAGTAGCAGTGCGGGTAGATGTCGTCGGTCTCCACCTCAAGGCCAGCGTGCCGGTAGATCCGCCTGCGAAGCGGCCGCGACACCAGGTTCGAGGCGGCGATGGTGTTCACCCGCAGCCCCCACGCGCGCGACATCACGCTGTGTGAGATGACCCGGGCCTCCGCCGGGTCGGGCCCTTCGCTCATGCGCCCGCCGGCCGCCCCGGAGGTGTGACCATGGCGGGCACGGGGGACACCGCGGTGCGCCCGCGCAGGTATCCCACGAGCTCCTTCACGAGGCTGCGCTCGAACAGCACGGTGAAGGCGACCGCCGCCGCGACGTACGCGATCAGGATCGCGAGCGTCCGCGGCAGGTCGTGGCCGGCAGGGGCTACCACGCGCACGCCCAGCACGAGCGCGGCGGCCGGAATCGTCGGCGCCACGGCACGGGCCAGCTGGCGGAGGATCCTGAAGCCGCGGAACAGGCGCCGCAGGTAGTAGCCCCGAAGCACGAGCTGGAAGGCGGTGGTCGCGGCGAAGCCGGCCGCGAACCCGGTGAGACCGAACGCGATGATCAGGGGCAGCCAGACGACGAGGAAGACCGCGACGCTCGCGAGCGAGCCGACCAGAAGCGGGCGGGTCTCGTTCAGCGCCCGCTGGAAGATCGGCCAGTTGAAGCCGACCTGCCCGATGGCGCAGGTCAAGCCGAAGGCCGCGATCAGGCCCGCCGCGGGACGCCACCGCTCGCCCAGGACGAAGTGCACGAGGTCGTCGCTGAACAGCGCGAGGCCGGCGCCGAATGGCATGGCCCACATCAGCGCGACCCGGTTCGTCTTCACGAATATCTCGGCGAGTAGCTGGCGCCGATTCACTACCGCGCAGACCGCCGGGTACACGGTCTGGCTGACGATCCCGTCGACGCGCTCGGCGAACGTGGCGATACCGGTGGCCAGCACGATCGCTCCGACGCCGGCCAGCCCGACCACATGCGTCGCCGCGATGGTGGAGCCCTGCACGATGAGAAGCGTGCTCAGCCCCGCGCCCACGAGCGGCCCGGAGAAGCGCGCGTACGCGCGCACGGTCTCTCGATCGAACCGGAGCCGGAGGGGATACGGGCAGGACAGGGTGCAGACGAGCCCGCCGCTGAGGCTTCCGGCGAGGATCCCGCCGACGAAGCACCAGTAGCCTGCGCCGGCCGCCGCCAGGCCGACGGTCACCGCGAAGGTCACGACCGGGTCGATCGCGGTGAGGAAGCGCTGGCGCGCGTACTGCAGGCGCCGGTAGGGGATCCAGGCGGCGCTCTCGAACGCCATGATCGGCACGGCCGCGGTGACCGCGATGCCGGGCAGGATGATCTCGGTGTGGCCGTAGATCACGGCGAAGACCGGCAGGATCAGCGCGACCAGGAGGAAGAAGGCCAGCGAGCTGAAGAGCTCGAGCGTGAACGCCTTCTGGAAGGCGGTCGCCTGATCGGGCTCCGACTGCTGGATGTACTTGTCGCCGATGCCCAGGTCCTTCAGGAACGCGAGTGTCACCACGATCGCCAGGACGAGCCCCCAGATCCCGACCTCGGAGCGCGTGAGGAACGCCGCCACGACCAGCCGCTGCAGGGCGGCGAGCCCGCTCAGCCCGATCTGGAAGGCCGAGTTGACGATCGTGCCGCGGGCGGTATGGGTTCGGAGGCTCGCGACCGGTCGGCCGAGCCGCGCTTCGACCTCGTTCTGCACTCGACCGTCACGGTAGCCGAACGGGGGTGGAGGGACGCGGGGATACGCTTGGCTCCTTGAACGAGTCGTACTCGACGCCGCTCGCCGGCAGGTACAACCTCGACCGTCCGTCCGACCTGCGCGCCGCCCCTCCCTGGCACCGGCTGGCGTACATAATCAAGGCACTTCCCGCCGGACTCGAGCCGCTGGCGAATGAGCTGCGGGTGCCGCCCGATGGGCGGGTCCTGGACTACGGGTGCGCGGATGCGCCCTACCGGCGCCTGTTCCCGCCATCCGTTGACTACGTCGGCGCCGACCTTCCCGGGAACCCGGTTGCCTCGGTGGAGATAGGCGCCGACGGGACCGTGCCCGTTGCGAGCGAGAGCTTCGACGCCGTGCTGTCGACCCAGGTGCTCGAGCACGTCGAGCACCCGGACCTGTACCTGGGCGAGTGCTGGCGGGTGCTGCGTCCCGGCGGGCGCATGCTCCTATCGACGCACGGGATCATGGTCCACCATCCCGATCCGGTGGACTACTGGCGCTGGACGTGCGAGGGCCTCCGGCGCGTCGTCTCCTCCGCCGGGTTCGAGGTGGAGCGGTTCGAGGGGATCATGGGCCTGGCCGCCACGGGCATCCAGCTCGTCCAGGACGGGATCTGGTGGCGCGTCGCCCGGCCGCTGCGCCCGGTGGTCGCCCTCCTGCTGCAGAGCATCATCGCGGTCGTCGATCGCCTCCAGGGGCCCGCGAGCCGACGGCACAACGCGCTGGTCTTCGCCCTGATCGCCAGGAAGCCGTGACCCTCGCCGCTCGCATCCGACGAGTTCAGCACCGGCGCCTGGTGCGGCGCCTTGCCGGGCCGCGCCTGCTCGCCGCGTTCGCCGACTGCCACTCGCGCCCGTTCTTCATCGAG
>VAWV01000017.1 GCA_005883295.1 Actinomycetota bacterium | reverse complement strand
GGCCGCCGCGACCAAGTCGGAGATCCAGTTCGAGAAGACGAGCAAGATCTCCGGCACCTACACGATCGACGGCACGACCCCCGCGGCGGGCCAGGTGGTCACGCTCGAGGCCAACCCGTATCCCTACAAGGGCTGGAGCCCGGTCGACACGACCACCGCCGACACGGCCGGCGCGTACGCGTTCACTATCAAGGGGGACCGGAACAGCCGCTACCGCGTGACCGGTGCGACCCCGCCCGCCCAGAGCCCCGAGGTCCCGATCACGGTCGACGAGCGCCTCAGCCTCAAGCTGCACTACATCCACCCCGGCAAGGTCAGGGTCGAGGTCGGCTCACGCCACCCGAGCGACATCGACTGGGGCCACAAGCGGGCGTACTGGTTCGTGGCCGAGGACCGCTCCAAGCAGTTCCACTACGTCACCAAGTCGCTCACCCACCAGGGCCACCACGGCCTGACCCGCGCCTACGCCACGTTCCCGATCGCGGACGCGGGCCGCTACCGCTTCTACGAGTGCATCAAGGTCTCGAACGCCGAGGCAATGGGCCCGTCGTCGGCCCACCGCAAGTGCACGAAGAGCGACTTCCTGCGCAGCTACAAGAGCGTCTACAAACCGCAGCTCACGATCACGTCGTACCAGGCGAAGGACTACGCGCCCGCCGGATTCCCGTTCCCCTCGCGGGGCAGGTCGGCGGCGAGCTACCTGTCGCACCGCGCCGGCTACACGGGGTTCGCGGTCGTCGACAGCGAGGGCCGGCTCAGCGGGCAGGACATCCACCGCACGTTCGTCTCGGCGAGCGTGGTGAAGGCGATGCTGCTGGTGGCCTACCTGCGCAAGCTCGACGCCCACCACCAGTCGCTCGACTCGAATAGCCGCTCCTACCTGTACCCGATGATCCACGTGTCCGACAACAGCGCCGCGACCGAGATCTGGCGCCGGGTGGGCGACGGGCGGCTCTACAGCCTTGCCCACGCCGCACACATGACTGACTTCTCGATCGTGGGCATCTGGGCGCGCGCGCAGATCAGCGCGGGCGACCAGGCGCGCTTCTTCTGGGAGCTCAACGACCTCGTCCCGCACCAGTTCCTCCACTACGCGCGCAGCCTGCTCGCGCACATCGTGAGCTACGAGAGCTGGGGCATCCCGCACGTGGCGCGACCCCACTGGCGCGTTCTGTTCAAGGGCGGCTGGCGCTCCACCGGCCGCGGCCAGCTCGTGCACCAGGTGGCGCGCCTCGAGCACGGCGCCAGCCAGACGTTCGCGATGGCCGTGATGACCGACGGCGACCCGTCGATGGGCTACGGGATCACCACGATCGAGGGCGTGACCGCGCGGCTGGTCGGCCACCACGCCCTACGGGCCTCGACCGTCCAGTGGCCCGGGCCGGGCGGCGGGTAGGCCGCTCGATCGTTACTCGTCGCGGGGCTCGGGCGCGAACACGATCCGCTTGAGCTCCGAGACCGCCTGAGCGTTCAGCCGCAGCACCGTCTGAAAGCCCTCGGCGCCCAGCTCACCCGCGTCGAGGCGTCGGCGAAGCTCGTTGAGCGCGGCGCGATCCTCGTCGGCGACCTGGTCGCGCCCCACCTCCAGCAGGATCAGGTGGCGCGGCTTGCGGGCGCTCGCGGCGAGGCGGGCGAGCCGCTCGCGCTCGGCCGGGTCGAGGGCCGCGGTGCTGACCACCACCGGCTCGCCCGCCTCGAGCCGCTTCCTGGCGGCGGCGTCCAGCAGCTCCTCCGCACGCTCCTCCATCTCCTCCTCGGGCACGCGTCCCGCGAGGAGCCGGCGGACCCTGTCGAGCGACAGCAGCGCGCCCGGCCGGTCGATGAGCCGCTCCGTGAAGTCGTCACGCGTGGGCGCGTGAGGGGAGGCGACGACGAGCAGGCTGCCGGGTGAGTAGCGGAGCTCGTCGGATGGGCTCAGCACGCGGCAGCGGACCGAGATGTTCGGTGGGCGCTCGGGACCGCTGCGGCGGGGACGGTCCGATGACCAGCCTCCGCGTTCGCTCTCGTCGATCTTGACGCTGCGGGGCTGCGGCGGGTTCTCCATCTCCCCAATCCTGCCGCACTCGCGGACAGATGGGCGTGCCATCCGCCTCTCGCCTGGGTATTCGGACCCGATGGCGGCACCCGACCTCGACCTCTGGCTCCCGAACCCGCAGGTACGAATCCACCACCGCCGGGTTGCGCTGGCAGACCCGCGGCGGCTCTGGGAGGCCGCGGGCGAGGTGCGGATCCGCGATGCGCCCAGGCTCGGCCGGATCGTGCGCTGGCGGATCCCCGGCACGTCTGCGGACGAGCCGTTCCGCGAGCTGTTCCAGCGCTACCCGTTCACCGTTCTCACCGAGGGCGAGCACTTTTTGGTGTCAGGACTCTGCGGACGGATCTGGACCGTCCATCGCGACTATCCGAGAATCGCCGGCCCCGAGGAGTTCCTCGGCTGGGCGCAGCCTGGCACCGTCCGGGTCCTCTTCGCGCACTGGGTGGAGCCGGCGGCGGGCGAGAGCGCCGCGGCGCTCGTGAGCGAGGCCCGCGTGCAACCGGTCGACCGCCGCGCCCGGCTCCGCATGCGCGCCCTGTGGACGCTGGTCGCCCGGTTCGAGCGCCTGATCGGAGGGGAGGCGTTACAGGTGGCGGTGCGGCGGGCGGCGGGCGCCTGACGGGGATCGGCCGGGCCGGCGTCAGCCGAAGAGCGGCAAGCGGCGGCGGCGGGCGAGCGCGTCCATCCCGCGCTGGATGCTCGCCCGCACCTCCTCGTACTTGGCCTTCACGTATTCGTCGTCCTCGGCCAGCTCGGGATCGGTGCCGAGCTCGATCGGCTCCTGGAACGCGGTCCGGATCTTGGTCGGGAACGGGATCTCGGGCAGCACCGCGGGCGAGATCCCCCACGGCGCGCTCAGCGAGATCGGGAACACCTTGAGCCGGGCGACCCTGTCCAGCCTGAGCCACCGCGCGAGCCGCCGGCCGGTGGCCAGGATGGGCATGGCGTCGGGCCCGCCCACGGTGGCGATCGGGACGATCGGCACCCCCGCGCGGATGGCCATCTTCACGAATCCGGTGCGGCCGGCGAGGATGGCCCTGTCGCGATCGGTCCAGTGGCGCAGTGAGTCGACCTCGCCCCCTGGCCACAGGGCGACGTCGTGGCCGGCGGCGAGCGCCGCGGCGATGCTGTCGGGTGCGGCCGGCAGCACGCCCATCTTCCGGAAGAAGGTGCCGATGACCGGGGCGGCCATCAGGACATCGTGGGCGGTGCCATGGATGGGCCGCTCGGTGCCGAAGCGCCGCCACCAGTGCACCCCCACCGTCCACGCGTCCCACACGAATGGCGCCCCCGAGTGGACGCCGATCAGTAGGACGGGCGGTTCGGGCAGGTGCTCCCAGCCCTCGACCTCCATCCGGAACCAGTAGTCCGCGAGCGGGTTCCAGAAGTACTTCTGGCGCTGCATCCAGCGGTCGTGCATGCCCTCGAGCGTCCACTTGCCAGCGCGACCGGCGACCCAGCCCGACACGCCGCCCGAGGCCTTCTTGCGGCGCTCGTCCGTTCTGCGTCTGGCGTCCTCCGCGAAGCGCCTGGCCTGCTCTTCGCGTGAGGCGGCTCCATCGCTGGAGCGGCGTGTTTCCGTGGCAGCCATCTCTGGACTCCTCCCTTTTGCGCTACCCGGCGCTTCGCGCGCCCACACCCGTCCTTGCGCGGCGGAGCGCTGCGCGGTTGGGCTCGCCCCGGCGCGCAACCTAGGAGCTCATCGCGAAGGCCATCCGGTGCCGGCGAGGGAGCGACTGACGGAGCGGCGCCGCGGGTATCAGCACAACATGGGGTACCGCGAGGGGGTGGCCCTCGTCCTGGCCGGCGCTTTCGGGCTTGCGCTTCCGGGCACCGCCATGGCCGGTCTTCGCTTCGCCCCGCCGGTCAAGCTGAAGGGGGCACGCGACCGGAGTGAGCCGCGGATTGCGATCACCCCCGACGATCGGCGCTGGATCATCACGAGCGGGCCCGCGATCGTCCGAGGCGGCGCGGAATGGGTGTACGGCTCCTCTGACCGCGGCAGGCACTGGAAGCGGACTCCGGCAGATCCGCCGAGCGGTCCGCAGCCGAGCTTCGACCTCGACATCGCTGCGACCCGCACCGGCCGCCTGATCGCGATCGAGCTCGATTACGCCGGGATCTCGTTCTACACGTCGTACTCCGATGACGGCGGCAGACACTGGACTCGCTCGGTCGGCGGTGCCCAGTCCGGCGACACCGACCGCCCGTGGCTGGCTGTGGGTCCGGACGATCCAACGACCCACGAGCCGCGGGTCTATCTCCTGTACCACAACCTCGGGTCCGGGTCGGCGCAGCACAACATGTTCGTGGTGACTTCGCGCGACGGCGGGGCGACCTTCGATGCGCCCGTCCCGATCACGGATCCGGTCAACTCTCCCCAGGCCTACCAGGACCTCCAGTGCGCCGACTCTGGCGGGCCGTCGAGCCTCTCCGTCAACCCGCGGACGGGTCGTGTCTATGCGGTGTGGGGAACGCGGAGCGCTCCGTTCGCGGGCGGCTGCGGAGCATCCGTCTTCGGGCCATTCGAGATCAACGTCGTGGCGGCCACGCGGGTCTGGGTGGCTACCTCGCCTGACAACTCGATGGGGTCCTGGCGGACCGTGAAGGTGGTCGACGACACCGCGACTAACCGGATCGTCGGGATGCAGCTGTCGCCAGCAACGCTCGACCGCAAGGGCAACGTATACGTCACGTATCCGGAGTCACGGCGCGCGTATCCCGACTACGGCGGCGCGGCGATCAAGTACATCTGGAGCACACCGGCGCTTAGGAGCGCCCGGCAAGCTCGACTTCGTCTACTGGCACGGCGTGAGCCGCGGGAGGAATCTCAAGGCTGCGTGGTTCACCACAGCCGCGCAGACGCTCAACGGCAGGTCAGCCCATCCGCACGTCACGAGGCGACGCGTCTCCGCGATCCCCACCTACACCGGAACCGCTAGCGAGCTGATGGGCGCCTGCAAGCAGGATCCACTCGCCGGCGTCGAGAACGGCTTCGTCTGCACGCGCTCGCCCGACGTCTTCGGAGTCGCGCTCGACCGCCGCTGCCGCCTGACCATTGCGTGGCCCACGCGCGACATGAACGCCTACGCCGCAGACCAGGGCGACAAGAGGTACAGGATCAAGGGAAACAAGGTGGGGACCTTCGCCTCCACACAGAACGGCGGGACGGCGCTCTGCGGCTCCCACCGCAAGAAGAAGCACCGGCACCATCGGCACCGCCATCGCTGCCCGGACTGCGAGGGGCGGCGCTAGCCATCCGGTACCACCGCGGTAGGCGGCGGCGCGCCGTCACGGCCCCAAGCACGGCATTCCCTCCTCTTTAGTCGCGGTCGTTGGCGCGAGCTTCTCCGTCAGGGAAGCGCGTGTCAAGGACACGGCGCGAGGCGCGTAAGCAATCGGGGCGCCCGGATTTGAACCGGCGGTCAGGGGGTGTCGATGCGTCCGCTGGCGTTCGCGACGTCTGGCGTGTCCACGGCGCGGGATGATCTGGACGAGTCGGACGATGCATCCGGTACCACGGCCGTACCACGGGGAACGTGCCGCGTCACGCTGCTACTTACAAACAGAGCGGAAGGGGCGCGGGCGATGCCGCTTTCCCACCAGAGCGGCACTCAATCTGATGGTCGTCGAAGAGCGGTAGGCGACGCCTACGTCGCGGTCAAGTGCTTGATCC
>VAWV01000016.1 GCA_005883295.1 Actinomycetota bacterium | reverse complement strand
GACGATCGTCTCGAAGCCGTTGCACGAGCTGCCGCCGATCGCGTGCGCGAACATGTTGTGGTTGACGGTGTCGTAGATCACGCCGGAGCCGGCGGTGTTGGCGAACTGCCCCTCGCAGTCGGCGCCCGGGCTCCCGATGTAGGTCTCCCTGTTGCGGTCCTGGCTCACGTGGAGGACGGCGGAGTCGAGCGCCTGCATGCCGATTCCGAGGACCGAGCCGATCGCCCCGCCGCCGGCCGCGCCCTGTTTGATGTGGGTGACCGTGTTGCGGTTGACCGTGGCACTCAGCCTCGACGAGCCCATCGCCCGGACGTCGATCCCGTCCGCGCAGCTCGAGTCGTGCACGTAGTTGCGCTCGATGTCGAGCTTGCCCGCCGCGCTGTGGCCGTCGACCATGATCCCGGCCCAGCCGTTCTGCGGCGCGACCGCCGGTGAGGCGGGCACCATGACGCCCGGGATCCCGGTCGGGACGTTGAACGGCTGCACCAGGAAACCGTTCGTGCACGAGGTGTTCTCACCGGAGACGTCGTTCCCGACGATCCTCACGCCCACGCTGTCGAGCCCATAGATCGCGCCGCGATACGCGGTCTTGACGACCACGTTCCGGACGGTCGCGTTCCTGCTCAGGCGAATGGCATCGCCATCGAGGTTCGCGCCGCTGGTGTTCCGGAGGGCGGGGAGCTTCTTCAGTCGCTTGGTTCGGCCTGCTACGGCGGGCCCGCCGCCCACCAACCGCTGCCCCGGCTTCAGCCGGATCCCGCCGTCCAGAGCCGCGACCTTCTTCGGCGCGGGCAGGATCACGATCTTGTCGCCCGCTCGCGATGCGCGCTGCACCTCCGAAAGCGTGCGAAACGGCGAGTGGCGCGAACCGTCGCCGCCGAGACGGGCAGTCGCGCTCACGTACCACGTGGCTGATCGATCGGCCGATGGCCCTGCGGCCTCTGCGCTCGGTACGCCTACGGCCCTCGCTCCAATGACCAGGGCCGCGGGAAGCACGACAACCTGAGACGCTGCGGCCATCCTGACCCATCCCATGGATCGCTTCAGAGCGCGTTCTCCCGCGGTCGCATCGCGGCCGTGAACGTTAACTGGCGGGGCCTTACCCGCGGTTTCTTCGAGAGGCCGCCCCGCGTCCTCTACCGCCGCACCGGCCCGCGCTACTTCGATGCCGCCGCAGTGGTCATCGTCCTCAACGGCGTGGTCGTGGCCGGCTTCGGACTCGTCGCGCTCGTGCTCTACGTGGACCTGCACGCCGCCGAGCTCGCCCTCTTCGCCGCCTGCTCGGCGGCCGGGTTCGTGGTCGAGGGGCTCCTGGCCGGCGTCTACCTGCGCCGCGCCGCACAGCCCGTCCGCTCCTGGCTCGCCGGCGAACGCGGCCACGAGGCCACGCTGCAGACGTGGGCGGCTGCAGCACGGCTTGCCCTGGCGATCCTGCGCCGGCCGAGCCTGTACGCGATCGGAGCCGTGGGCGCTGCGGCCGCGGACCTGGTGCTCGCCGCGCTCCTCGACCGCCCCGCTTACGAGGCAGCGCTGCTGTTCCCGATGTCCTACCTCCTGTACCTGTCGTCGGTCATTCTGCGCTACCTGGCGCTGGAACTGGGGATCCGACCCGTCCTCGAGGACATCGGCCAGAGCCTGCCGGTGGCCGCGCGTCCGGACTTCGCGCGCGTCTCCCTGCACGGGCGGCTGCTGGCGACGGTGCCGATGGTCACCTGGGGCGCGAGCATCATCGTCGCCGGGCTCGTCACCCACAACAGCCGGGACTTCGACACGATCGGCCTCGCGAGCGTCGTGGCTGTCGGCGTCACCGCGGCGATCTCGATCTGGCTCAGCCTCGTTCTCGCCGATGCGGTGTCGGGGCCGATCATCGACCTGCGCGACGCGACGCGCAGAGTGGGCGCCGGCGATCTCGGCGTGCGGGTGCCGGTCGTCTCCACCGACGAGACGGGCGAGCTCGCCGCGTCGTTCAACGCGATGGTCGCGGGACTGGGCGAGCGCGAACAGCTGAGCGAAGCGTTCGGCGCCTTCGTCGATCCAGCGCTGACCGAGCGCGTCCTCGCAGAGGGAACGGACCTGCGGGGCGAGGTGCTCGAGGTCTCGCTCCTGTTCCTCGACGTGCGCGGGTTCACCGCGGTCGCCGAGAGCACTGGCGCGCATGAGGTCGTGGCACGCCTGAACGCGCTCTACGAGGGCGTCGTCCCCGTCATCCTGAGTCACGGCGGGCACGCGAACAAGTTCATCGGCGACGGGCTGCTGGCCGTGTTCGGCGCTCCGGAGCGGCACGCCGACCACGCGCCCCGCGCGGTCGCGGCCGCACGGGAGATCGCACAGCTCGTGCGCCAGGGAGGCGCCGGCGACCTGGAGGTGGGAGTCGGAGTGAACTCCGGCCGCGTCGTGGTCGGCACGATCGGCGGAGGCGGGCGGCGCGACTTCACCGTCATCGGAGATCCGGTGAACACCGTTGCCCGAGTGGAGGCCGCCACCAGGCTGACCGGCGACGATGTCCTCATCACGGAGACCACGCTGCGGGCCCTCGGTGCCGACTCCGACGACTTCGAGGAGCGACCGGGCGTACCGCTCAAGGGCAAGACCGCGACCGTCCGCCTATACGCCCCGCGCATCACTGGCAGTTGATAACCGCCCCATAATGTCCATGGCCGTCTGGCCGCTCGCACGTCCCGGGATTGGAGGTCCTATGCATCACCTTGGTCGGATCGCCGTTCGACCCGTCGCAGCGGGGGCCATCGTCTGCGTCCTCGTGGGGCTCGCGATCCTCGCCGTGGCTGGAGGAGCTGCCGCGCGCAGTGCCCCCGCTGCCGGCCCGGGCGCGCGGTACCTAGCGCTCGGCGATTCCGTGACCTTCGGCTATGAGGAGTCGCAGGTCAAGCCGGCGCCCGACTACACGAAGGCCTCCACGTTCCGCGCCTACCCAGACGACGTCGGAGCGGCGCTGCACCTTCGGGTGACCAACGCGGCCTGCCCCGGGGAGACGACTTCGAGCCTGATCAACGCGAACGGTCCGAGCTACGGATGCGAGAACTCGCCGCCCCCGAACCAGAACGTCGGCTACAGACGGTTCTTTCCGCTGCATGTCAGCTACAAGGGCAGCCAGCTGTCGTTCGCGGTCAAGTTCCTCAAGAAGCACCCTGGGACGCGACTGGTCTCGCTGATGGTGGGCGCAAACGACCTCTTCCGCTGCCAGAAGACCACGAGCGACGCGTGCCTCAGCAAGTCCGAGCAGCAGGCCACGCTGAAGACCATCAAGCGGAACGTCCGCCACATCCTGTCCGCGATCCGGGACAAGGCGGACTACGAGGGGCAGCTCGTGCTCGTGCACTACTACTCGATCGACTACACCAGCGCGTTGTTCACCGGCATCGTGCGCGCGCTCAACAGGACGATCGACGCGGCGGGGAAGGGGTTCCACGTGGCCACCGCGGACGGCTTTGGTGAGTTTCGCCGCGGCTCGGCTCATTCAGGCGGCAGCGCTTGCAAGGCGGGGCTTTTGACGCAGCTGAGCAACGGGAGCTGCGGCGTGCACCCGAGCTACTCGGGCCACGGGCTGCTCGGGCTGGCCGTGGAGAGGATCGTGAAGCGGTGACCCGCGTCGCGCTCTCCGCG
This sequence comes from Actinomycetota bacterium, assembly GCA_005883295.1. GTDB lineage: Bacteria > Actinomycetota > Thermoleophilia > Solirubrobacterales > Thermoleophilaceae > AC-37. The sequence continues at coordinate 9,075 of VAWV01000016.1, read as the reverse complement.
CTACAGCTCAGTGCACCTTGATGGCGATGCGGGCGCTGATCCCCGCCAGGTGGTCGGCGTCGTGCGCGGCCACCGTGCGGAACGTCCCGTTCTTCGACACGGCGACCGTCACGTTGTAGCTCGAGCGGTTCGAGCAGGTGGGGGAGGCCGCCGCCTGCACCAGGTGGGTCCGGCCGACGGTCACCCATTTGCCCGTGCTCGAATGCCGCTGCAGAGAGAGCAGGTCGCCCACGTGCGCCGGGCACGCGAAGCCCGAGAACGTGACCTTCTGGCCCTTTGCCGGTGTGGTGTCGCTGGCCGTCCGTGTCAGCCGGATCCGCACCCCGACCGTCACTGTCCCGCTCGTGGCCGACGGGGCCTTGGTGGTCGTCGTTCGGTAGCGGGTGATTACGGTTGGCCGCTGCCCCGTGAACGCGTAGCGCCCGAGGCTGTCGGTCGTCGTCGTGGCCACAGTGACGAAGCCGCTGTACGGGTAGGGGTTCGCCTGGAGCTCGATCGACTTCCCCGCGCCCGTCTCGGACTGGAGGTGTCCCCTGATCGTGGTTGAGGCGCCGAACACGATCCGTCCTGGCTTGGCGGCGATCGTGAGCCGCGGCAGCGTCCTGAAGTGGGCATCCTTGCCGAGGGTGGTGCCGGCCGAGTTCGTCGCCTCGAGTCGGAAGTGATAGGTCGTGCCCGGGGCGAGGCCGGTGATCTGGGCGGAGACGCTCTTGGCGGTCGTGCCCGACCCGGCGCTGGCGATGGGGGTCGATAGCCCGTATGTCGTGGTCTTCCCGTAGTCGAAGCGGTAGGTCGTGGCGAGGCCGCGTGGGTTGACCGACCCCTGGAGGGTCGCCGCTGTCTGCTTGATCCCGCTAGCAGCGCCCGTGAAGACCTGCGGTGCGTGCGCCGGCTTCGCGTTTCCCGGCTTCAGCATTGCCTGGGCCGGTCCAACCGTCGCCGCGACCGTCAGTAGGGCCAGCAGCGCGATCCTCTTCACGTCAGCCTCCTTGGGTCGGCCTCTATTGGCTTCAACCCCTCAGGGGACCCGAGGTTGGAGGCTTGGCACCGCGGCCCCCGTCGCGTGGTCAACGGCTGAGCCCCGAATAGCGGGAGCGGCGTGAGCTGGCCGATCGGGAGGCGGCCGCCGAGGCCCGCGAGCACGCAGTCGAGGCGCGCGAGGGGCTGGCTGCTCGCCGCGATCGGACCGCCGAGAAGCGCGACCGCGTCGCCGACGAGCGTGACCGGCTCGCGGATGAACGCGAGGTCAGTGCCGACGAACGCGAACGGCTTGCCGACGAGCGCGAGGGCACCGCGGAAGCGCGCGAGCGGGAGCGCGTTGCGCGCACGGAAGAGCAACTCGACCGCGACTGGGCCAACGCGCGGCGAGAGCAAGAGGCGGTCCGTCGGGAGGTGGCGGCGACGGAACGCGCCAGCAGCGACGAGACTTCCGGATCGCCGCCCGAGGACGAGCCGGACTGATCGGAGCTAAGGGACCCGAAGGGCCCTCAGGACAGCGGGCGCAGGGGGACCGTCCGGGTCGTCGGCCGCGCGGCGGTAGGCCGCGATGCGCTCCTCGTGCTCCCGCCGCTGCTGCTTGCCCAGCTTGCGAACCCGGGCGTTACGATCCGCTACGCGTCGGCGAGCCGCCTGCCACGCGTCCTCGCCGCGCGGCCCGTCGTGCTNTTGACATCTCGGCCTCCTCGGTGACTCTCTCTGGGATGAGCGCGGCCAGGGTGAGAGCCCGAGAACCAAGCGCGCCTACCCAGTGTAGGGCGCCGAGGGGCGGGCGTTGCGGTCCTGGAGCCGCTAGTGGCTTGCGGTGGGATCGACGACCGTGTAGTCACCGGAGGTCACGGTGTCGTAGGTCGCGCTGTTCGGATCGTCACACTTGCTCGCCGTCGCGTCGAATGTGGCCGCCATCTCTGGAGGATGGGACGCGTTGGCGTCGACGGGTTGCCCGCGGCGTGGCTGGCCGTTGTCCTCGACGAAGACCTCGACCCCGCCGCCCTTGAACGGCGCCGCGGATCCGGTGGCCTGCCTGAAGCGGTACTTGATCGCCGCCTTGTTCCCATCGACCCTGAGGCACGTCACCGGGCCCTGGACGGCGAAGTCGCCCATCGGCAAGCCCGTCGTCCCCTTGGCGCGAACCTCGCCACGAGGGTTGAGGCCAGAAGGGCTGCTGTGCGCCGCAACGCTCAGCCGGGCGAAGCCCGGCCCCGCCGGAGTCGCGAACTGGTTAACGGCCGACCCCGTCGCGAGGTCGCCCGCGTTCCCGGCCGCACCAGCGGTACCGAGGGCAATGGCCAGGGCACCGGCACTCGTCACCGCCGCCATCACCCCAATCGTCCGTGCACGCTTCATTTGACGCCTCCCTGCCTGTCGGCTCCGAACCGAAGATTAGGGCTCAATCGGGCTTGAAGAGCCGGTCGGCCTCCGCGGGGACGTCGGGTGCCGGCTCGCCCGCCAGGATCGCGCGAATGGCCTGGTTCGATGCTTCGTCGGGCGATTCGCCAATCACGGTGGCTGGCCGATCGAAGCCCGCGAGGGCCTCGCCGAGCGGCTCGGCGCGGAGGGTGCCCTGGCCGTAGGGAAGGTGGGACTTCTCGTTGCGGTTTGCGTAGTCGATGTCGGAGAAGTGGATGTGGAACGGTGCACCGGGCTCGATGATCGCGTCCGCGGCGGCGAGCGCCGCGGTGAAGGCGTCGGGGTCGATGAACCCGCCATCGGTGACCGCGTGCAGATGCGCGAAGTCGATCACCGGCCGGACCCAGGGGAACTGCGAGGCGATCGCGATCACGTCGTCGAGCGTCCCGTACTCGCGCGCCCGACCCATCACCTCGACGCCGAACGGAACGCCCCGCCCCTTCCCCTCGAGCCGCTCCCGGAGCTCGCGCAGCTGCTCCACGACCGCCGCGGTCGCCTCGTCCTGCTCGCGCCCGAGCAGGAAGCCGGGATGGAAGACCACGAGCTCCGCCCCGCAGGAGCGGGCTATCCCCGCCGAGTGGTCGAGCATGCCCACGGCCATCCGGTACTTCTTGCCCCGCTCGAGGTGACCCAGGAAGGCGGGGATGGGCGCGTGAATCGATAGCGCGATGCCCGCATCGCGGGCCCGCTCGCCGAGCCGTTCTGCGTACTCCCAGTCCATCCAGAAGCCGCCCTCGAAGTCGATCTCGCAGGCTCCGTACCCGCGCTCGACCAGGAGGTCGACCGCTTCCCCAGGGTCCTCGCGGGATGGGATGAAGGCCGGCCCGCAGCGAACGGCGCCCATGGGCTACAGGGAGACGCGCGAGGGCGTGGTCACGTGTCGACCCGCTCGACGGCGTGACCCGCGAGCTCCTGGGCCCGCCCCGGCGGCGCCTGCTCTATGTCCCTGACGTTCGTGCCGCCGACGAAGTCGGGGTCGCGGCGTCGGGCGCGCCGATCGCCGGGACTGGCCTTCGGCCGAAGGATCTGCTTCAGCCTGTCCAAGAACCTCGCCATGCCTGTGGTGTACCCGGTTGGCGGGCTCGCACGACCTCGCTCACCGTGCGAAGACCAGCTGGACCACGAGCAGCGATGTGATCGCGACGGCGCAGAACAGGTGGTCGCGGCAGATCGACCACGCGATTCGTGCCTGGACGTCCGGCGGATCGGCTCGGCGCGCCAGCCGCACGGCGTTCGGGAAGGTGCGGACGCCGGCGAGCACGATCGGCGCCCCCGCCAGTCCAAGCGAGGTCCAGCCGACCCAGTTCGGAGCGTCGTCGCCCGCGAGCTGAACGACGATCGCGGCGAGCGTCGCGCCCATGACCACCACCACGAGCCGGTTCAGCGGGCGCGCCGAGACCGTGACCCTCTTGTAATAGCCCGCGATCGACGCGAGCACGTCCTCCGGCGGCTCGTGCCCGCGGTGGGCGAGCACCTGGACGTCGAACATCAGATCCGCGTAGAGGATCGTGAAGAGGAACGCGCCGCCGGCGGTGACGAATGGGGTCACGCGGTGAGTATCGTGGCTCGCATGGCGCAGGTCCTATGGCATCGAGCCCGCCTGGCCGTGGTTGCGACCCTCGCAGGCGCGGCCCTGCTGATCAGCGCCGCGACGCACGACCGAGGGCCCGCAACGCGCGTCGACCTGCAGGTCCCCCGGCCGTCGTCGATCGTGGCGCCGGCCAGGGCCGCCCGCCCGATCCTGCGGCCGGCGCACTTCCTCGACGGGCCGTCAGCGCCGCCTCAGCGGCGGTGGGCGGCCCGCGCCCACATCCGCAGGTAGGCCTCGGCCGAGTGGAAGAGCGGGGGCAGCGCGTTCCTGGACGCCTGCCGGGTGAGCATGTCGCCGATCACGTCGGCGAACAGCCCGTAATGGGCCACGCCGTCGGTGTTGAGGTCGAAGACGCGCTGCCCGGTCCGCTCTCGCACGAAGGTGACCTTGCCGCCATAGGACCTGAACGGGTAGCGCAGCGGGTGCGAGCGCGCGTCGGCTCGGGGGCCGGGTAGGGCGTTGAAGCCGCCGGTGTCGCTGCCCAGCCCGATGCAGAAGTTGTGCCCCGGGCCCACGTATCCGCGAAAGCGCGCGATCTTGGCCGTGAGCTCCGGAGCCGCGTCGGAGGTGGCGGAGGCCAGGCCGCCCATCGCGTAGAGGCGCCGCAGCTGGGAGGCCGTCCACTCGCCGCCCGTACCGGTGTGGCTCGAGACCACCGGGTAGTGCTTCGCCTCCGCGATCGCGAGCACGCTGGCCCGCGCCTTCTGGCTGAGGTGGTCGGCCTCGATCAGCATGTGCTTGGCGATCAGGCGTCCCACGAGGTAGCTGCCCAGGGCGCTCAGGCCCTTTGCGTTGCACTGGCCGTCCGCCTCGTCGGCTCCGGCGCAGGGCTCGGACGCGAACGGCTGCCCGGTCTGCTCCACCTGCATCGCGCTGATGAACTGCCCGGTGGAGCCGGGCTCGAAGGCCGCGCCGGCGAAGGCGTTGTCGATCCAGTGGGCGATGAACATGCTCCTGAGCCCGAGCCGGTAGAGCTCGCCCAGCCGGCGGTCGATGTCCGCGCGGGTGCACTGCGGCAGCCCCTCGAGCTCGCTGCAGCCGAGGGCGTCCGAGGACTCCATGCCGATCAGCACGGCAAGCTTGCCGCGCGCGATCACCCGGCGCGCCTGGCCAGGGCTGTAGACGAGGCGGAACCAGCCGCGGCCACGGCCTCCGCTCTGCGCGTCCACGTAGTTCTGGAGCCCCCGCAGCCGTGCGATCTGCAGCTTCACGGTCGCGGTCTCGTCGCAGGAGTGCGTCCTGAGCGGCTCGAGCTTGCAGAGCGGCTCGTCCTCCACCGTCTGCGCCACCACCAGCCGCTCGCCGGCCTCCCAGACCCGCTTGAGCCAGGCGTAGTAGGTCTGCTGATGGGTGTAGGTGTCGTGGACCGGCCAGCCCGTGAACGTGGGCCAGCCGTGGGTGTCGTGGGTGCCCTCCGGAGATCCAGTCCGAAGCAGGTTCCCGGTCACGTCGAGGCTTCCGTCGGGACCGTGCGCGCGGTCGTCGTGCCCGAGCGCCTCCGAGATACCGAAACGGTCGAAGTTCTCGCCGTAGATCACGTTGCCGCCCGCTCGCATGTCGGCGGTGATGTGCAGGTGCATGTCGGCAAACCCGAAGACCGTCCCGTCGCGGCGCGTGCCCCTGAACGTCCGGCCGCGCGCGCCGAGCTCCGCCTCGGGATAGGACCTGCAGCCACGCGCGCGCACGAACCCGAAACGCCTCGCGCGGCCTCCGGTGCCCGCGGCGGCCAGCCCCAGGTCGCCGCTTCGTTGCGCCGCGAGATCGCGGCCGGTCGCGGTCGACCTGATGCCGAACGAGCGCGTCGAGAGCCTGACGGGTCTCCACTCGGCGGGCGGCCCGGGCGTCGCAGAGCGGCCCACGGCGCTCGATCCCTCGGCGGCCATGAGCCTTCTGCCGCCGTCGTAGAGCATGTAGGTCCCCAGGCCGGTCGGCTTGAGGTAGAAGCGCGCGCCCCTGGCCTTCGACCTGACGCTGGCGCGGTAGCCGTTCGCGCCGGCGACCCCCACGAACCGCGCCCTGGCCTTCGACCTGAGCGCGAAGCAGTGGTTGGCCAGCGTCACCGGGGACCGCGGCGCCGCAGCGGCGGCCGGGAGGGCAACCGCGAGTGCCGTGCCGATCCCCGCCGTTGATGTCAGAAGGGTCGCCCTGCGCATCCCTCGGGCGGAGTATGTCAGCGGCGATTAGGGCGAATGGCGCGCCCGCTCATCCGCCGCAGGGTGACCAGCGGCTTCGTCGCCAGCCTCGACGCCCTCGTCGTCGCCCTCGATCGCTCGCTTGAACCCCCGCATGCCGGACCCAAGCGAGCGCCCGAGCTCGGGTAGCCGCTTGGGTCCGAACACCAGCAGCACGACCACCGCAAGGATGAGGAGGTGCCCGGGCGTCAGCAGTCCTGAACCCACGAGCCAAGCGTCGGCCGCGGCGCTAAAGGGGCTCTAAAGGCGTTCGGCGCCCTTCCAATGGCTCTCACTGCGGCCCGGGTGATTGACATCATGATCCCGCACCCTGATGAAGGAGGGACGGGATGGGAAGGCTGTTCGAGCGCGGCGAGGAGGGGGACAAGTTCAAGCTCGACGAGACCGTCCAATCGGAGGCCATCCTTCTCGGGAGGGTCACCTACGAGGGCTTCGCTGAGGCCTGGCCCTCGCGGGAGGGCCCGTTCGCGGACAAGCTCAACAGCATGCCCAAATACGTCGTCTCATCGACCCTCCAGGATCCGGACTGGGCCAACACGACCGTGCTCAGTGGCGACGTTCGGGAGGAGGTCGGCAAGCTCAAGGACCAGATCGGTGGCGAGATAGTGGTGCACGGCAGCCGGCAGCTCGCCCAGGCGCTCATCGAGCATGAGCTGGTCGACGAGCTGCGGCTGATGGCGTTCCCGATCGTCCTCGGCAGCGGGAAGCGGCTCTTCGGCGAGACGACCGACAAGAAGCCGTTCCGGCTCAAGGACTCGAGGATCGTCGGCGACGGCGTCGCCATCCTGGTGTACGAGCCGGCCTCCGCCTAGTACCGGCGCAGCAGGCGAACGACCAGCCGGCCCACGAACAGGTAAACGAGCGCAGCGATCCCCCAGTTGATCGCCACGCCGAGCCTGTGGTCGTGGAGCTTGAACAGGCCGTCGAACGGACCCGCGAGGAACTTCGCGGCGTCGTGGATCGAGGACACCACGGAGTTGCCCATGTTGGCCTTGAGCACGACGAACGCGATGCCGGCCACGATCACGAGCGCGACCAGCGAGGCGATCAGGGACACGAGTCGCGCGAGCGCGTTTGCAGTACCGATCGCCGCCCCGGCGGCGATGGCCGCGGCACCCCCGGTGTCCGTCCCGGGCCGTCTGAATCGAGCGGTTCGCACCTCTCCTCCTACGTCGGGGTACGCGTCCGTGGTACCCGAGCCCCGGGAGCGCTAACCGCCGAGGATGTTCACCGCACGCGCCACCACGAGCCCTACGGTCACCAGCGCCGCAACCGACTGGACGCCCATCACGAGCTTGGCCGTCTGTGTGAGCGGCATCGTGTCGGTCGGGCTGAAGGCCGTCGCGTTCGTGAGCGACACGTAGAGGTAGTCGACGAACCCCGGCCGCCAGCCCGGTGGTGCGAGCCCCGGGTTCTCCATCTGCGGGAACTGGAAGTCGGGCAGCGCCTTCGGATCGAGGAAGCGGACTACCGGCCCGCCCCGGTCCATCTCCCAGTACCAGACCGAGAACAGGAGCACGTTGGTGCCCCAGAGGACGACGCCGGACAGGATCAGCGCGTGCCCGCCGACCTTGCCCCCGTTCACCAGGTAGTGGACGAGCAGCCCGAGCGACACGATGTTCGCGACGCTCACCAGGCCGATGACGCCGAGCGCGAAGCGTCGTATCCCACGGGCGTGAGTGGCCGCCCGGCTGGGTGCGATGATCACCAGCGCCGCGAGGAGCGCGCCCTCCACGCTCGGCAGGAGCCACGTCGGGCCGACCGTGACCCGGTCCGCGAGCGTGAGGTTGAGCGCGATCGCCGCGGCCACCGTCAGCTGCGCCGGCCAGAGCGGATCCCCCTGCTCGAGCCGGGCGCGCAGGCGCTCGGCCTCGAGGTTCACGCGCCACGACACGTCGGGGCTACGTTACCGCCGGACAGCCACTCGAGCGTGGCGCAGCGACCTACGGCGCTCCCTTGACGACCCCGACCGTACGGCCCTCGGGGTCAACGAACAGGCCGATCTCGACCTCGTCCGTGACCTTCTCCGGCCCCATCGTGCGGGACCCTCCGAGGCTCTCGGCCTTGGCCAGCGCCGCCTCGACATCGGGGACCTCGACGTAGAAGGTCACGTGACCGTCGTATCCCTCCGGGCCGGTCCCGATCCCGCCGCCGATTCCGAGCCCATCGGCGTTGGTGTTCCCGTCGCGCTGGATCATCCCGTAGTTCATTGGGTTGTCCGCGTCGATCTCCCAGCCGAACAGCTCCGAGTAGTAGCTCCTCAGCCGCTCGCCGTCCTTCCCGATGATCTCGAAGTGCACTACCGGCTGACCCATTGCTTCTCCGTTTCCACGCCCCAGCGGGCGTCTCTGGATGACCTGTCGAAGAGACCGGCGCGGCGGGCGGAACTAATCGGTCAGGCCGCGAATCGCTGAGCGGCGCGCTCGCGCCGTTTGGCGGCCTCGACCTCGCGATCCTTGGGCGGCGTGGAGGTCACCAGATCGCCGAGCAGCCTCGCGGTTGCCAGGGCGACCTCGTCGACGGCCCGCTCAAAGGCCTCGGCGTTCGCCCGCGACGGGTGGGTGTAGCCGCTCACCTTGCGGACGTACTGCAGGGCGGACGCGCGGATCTCGTCGTCCGTGGCGCGGGGCTCGAAGTTGTGGAGGGTGTGGATGTTTCGACACATGCGGCTGAGCTTAGTGCCGTTACCTGGAGCAGCCCTTCAGCCCGAGCGCCTTCGCCCTGGCCCTCAAAGCGGCCGCCGACGCACGACCGCGACCGAGCACGAGCAGCGCCTCGCGCGTCTTGCCGGCGTGCGCCAGGGCGCGAGCTTGATCGAAGACCCCGATTTGGCCCTGAAGCGCGGACAGGTAGGCCGCGTAGGCCCCCGCCTTGTCGGCCGGCGGC
>VAWV01000054.1 GCA_005883295.1 Actinomycetota bacterium | reverse complement strand
GAGGTCGATCCCGTGAGGAGCCGCCTCGAGGTCCGCGAGCGTGAGGTCGTACGGCCCGGCCCGCAGCGCGACGTCGAGCAGCCGCTCGGGACCGCCGCGTCCGTCGAGCTCGGCCAGCACCTCGCCCGGGTCGCGTCCCTCGAGTGGCCCGGGGCGACCAACCCCGCGCCGCACCGCCTCCGCGGCCACCAGGTCGTCCAGCGCGTCCACGTCGGCCTCCGCGCCCTGCCCCGCCGCGATCCCGGCCAGCCTCAACAGCGTGCGCCACTCTGGCGGGATGTCGGGGTCGGGCTCGATTACCGGCGGCGAGTAGTTGGCCACGTTGCGGACCGCGAGCTGGTAGAGCGCGAGGTCGTAGTGCGGCCGCTGGAGCGGCGACGGCCCCGGCAGGACGACGTCGGCGTGGCGCGTCGTCTCGTTCACGTAGACGTCCACCGACAGCATGAAGTCGAGGCCCTCGATCGCGCGGGTGAGCCGCGCGGCGTTCGGCGTGCTCACCGTCGGGTTCCCCGCGACCGTCACGAGCGCGCGCACCTGGCCCTCTCCTGGCGTGTCGATCTCCTCCGCCAGGCACACGACGGGCAGCTCGCCGTAGGCCTCGGGCAGGCCGCGCACGCGGCTGGTCCAGCGCCCGAGCTTCACGCCGCGGCCGCGGCGCGGCGCCCCCAGGCTGTTCGGCTGGCCGGCCGCGGCGCGCGGGAACATCGCTCCGCCCGGGCGGTCGAGGTTGCCCGTGACCACGTTGAGCACGTCCACCAGCCAGCTGGCCAGCGTCCCGAACTCCTGCGTGCACGTGCCGATCCGGCCGTACACGCCCGCGCTCGGGGCCGCGGCGAGCTCGCGGGCCATCCGCCGGATCTCGGGCGCCTCGATGCCGCACGCGTCGGCCACGCGCTCGGGTGCGAAGTCGCGGGCGAGCTCGCGCACCACGTCGAGCCCGTCGACGTGGTCTCCAACCGGCCCCGGGTCGTCGAGCCGCTCGTCGAAGATCGTGTGGACGAGGCCGAAGAGGAGGAGCGCGTCGGTGCCCGGGCGGACGAAGTGGTGCTCGTCGGCGTGCTCGGCGGTGCGGGTCCGGCGCGGGTCGATCACCACGACCTTGCCGCCGCGCTCGCGGATCCGCCGGATGCGCCCGCGCATGTCCGGCGCGGTGAGCAGGCTGCCGTTCGACTGGAGCGGGTTCGCCCCGAGGATCATCAGGTGGTCGGTGCGGTCCACGTCGGGGACCGGGACCGACAGGATCGTGCCGAACATGAGCCCGGCCGAGATCTGCTTGGGCATCTGGTCGACGGTGCTCGCCGAGTAGATGTTCTTCGTGCCGAGGGCCTTGATCAGGACGCGGCCGTAGAGCAGCGTGGCGAGGTTGTGGGCCGCCGGGTTCCCGATGTAGACGGCCACGGCGTCGCGTCCGTGCTCCTCGAGCAGCGGGGGCAGCCGCCGCTCGACCTCCGCGAACGCCTCGTCCCAGGTCGCCTCCTCGAGCCGCCCGTTGCGGCGGATGAGCGGCGTGCGCAGGCGATCCGGGTCCTCGTGCAGCGGCTTCAGGCTGGCGCCCTTGGGACAGACGAACCCGTGCGAGAGGGCGTCGTCCGCATCACCGCGGATGCGCAGGACGCGCTCCCCCTCTCCGATCTCGAACTCGAGGCCGCACGTGGCCTCGCACAGCGGACAGGTTGCGTATGCAGTCCTGGTCGCGGACATCGAGCGCCCGAAGCGTATCGGGGCCCCATCTCGCCGTGATTGAGTTCCGTCACGCGAGCGCCATGAGCTCCGAGACGATCAGCCTGATCACGATCCCGCTCTTCTCCGCGGCGATCGGCTACGTGACGAACTGGACAGGCGTCTGGATGCTCTTCAACCCGGTCCGGTTCGCGGGCTTCCGCCTCCCCGGGCTGCGCGTGATCTCGCAGCTCCTCCCCCGCAGGATCCAGCAGATACCGGGGATCATGGTCGGCGGCGTGGGCTGGCAGGGGATCATCCCCTCGCGCGCGGCGAAGATGGGCAGCATCGCGGTCGACAAGGGGATCGCGAAGCTCGGCAGCCCGGGCGAGTTCTACGACCGTGTCGATCCGGAGAAGCTCGCCGACTACATCGTGGAGTCCTCGCGGTCGGAGATCCGCGAGTTGGTGGAACGCGCGGTCCGGCGCGAGCACCCCCGCCTGTGGCGCGACCTGACGCCCGAGCTGCGCGAGCAGGTGTACGCGCGTGTGGAGCGCCAGTACCCCGCCATCGTGCACGAGGTCTTCGAGCGGATCGGCCGCAACATCGACCAGCTGCTCGACGTGAAGCTCATGGTCATGCGGCGGATCGAGCAGTCGCCCGAGCTCGCGAACAAGATCTTCCGGTCGGTCGGCGACAAGGAGCTGCGGCTGATCATCAACATGGGCTTCGTACTCGGCTTCGTCCAGGGGATACCGGTCGCCGCCCTAACTGCCATCGCCGGCGCGCCGTGGGTGCTGCTCGTGTGCGGACCCATCGTGGGCTGGGTCACGAACTGGATCGCGATCCTGATGATCTTCGAGCCCGTCGAGCCGAAGCGGATCCTCGGCATCCGCTTCCAGGGCATGTTCCTCCGCCGCCAGGACGAGGTGGCCGAGGTGTACGCCGACGTGATCGCCAACGACATCGTCACGGTCCACAACATGGGCGAGGAGCTGCTGCACGGCGCGAACTCGGACCGCACGCGGCAGATGATCCAGAAGGCCCTGCGACCGGCGATCGACCGCTCGGTGGGCAGCGCCCGGCCGCTCGTGAGGCTCGCGGTCGGTCCACGCGAGTACGACGCAATCCGGGAGACGGTCGCTCGTGAGGGCGTGGACTCCACCATGACGCCGCTCTCCGATCCGGAGCTGAACCGGCGCCAGGGCGCGGCCGTCCGGAGCCTCCTCGTCGAGCGCATGCGCGAGATGCCGGCGAACGACTTCTCCGACATGCTGCGCACGGTCATCCGCCAGGACGAGTGGCTCCTGCTCGCCCACGGCGGCGCGCTCGGCATCGTCGGCGGCGCGCTGCACCTGCTGCTCTTCGCGTGAGACCATTCGTGGCCGGATGAACGGCAGAACGGGGGAGATCCCGACCCGCGGCGACGGCGAGCCTGCGTCGCTCGACGACGCCCTGCTCCGCGCGGCCCCGGTCCTCGCGCGCCTGGCGGTGGCGGCGTGGACTCGAGCAGCCGAGTGGACCGTGGAGACGTCGGTGCGCGCGTGGATCCGTGTGCTGCGTGGCGCGGCTCGGGGCGAGTCGCCGGCCGAGCTGATCCAGGAGGCCCAGGCCGAGCTCCGCGAGTGGATGCGGCAGCTGCTCGGGATCGTGGACTCCACCGGCAACGGCGCGGAGCCGCCCGCCCCGCCGGCGGAGCAGCCGTCCCAGGCCTACGTCGAGGGCGAGGCCGTCTCGCTCGACGGCCACCCGCTCACCGAGCGGGAGCTTCGCGAGCGTGGGGCCGAGCTGCTCCGCCGCTCGGCTGACGTGGAGCACGACATCGACGCCCACCCCGCCTATGCGCGCATAATCTCGGAGATCGCACCCGACGAGGCTCGGATCCTGCGGCTCCTGACCCTGAAGGGCCCCCGCCCCGCCGTCGACGTGCGCACGGGGGGCCCGATCGGCCGCATCAAGTCCGACCTGATCGCACCCGGGCTCACGATGATCGGGGCCGAGGCGGGCGCGCGTCACAACGACCGGGTCCACCGCTACCTCGACAACCTGTCCCGGCTCGGCTTGATCTGGTTCTCGCGGGAGCAGCTCGAGGACATGCAGCTCTACCAGGTGCTCGAGGCGCAGCCCGACGTGGTCGAGGCGCTCCAGAAGGCGCGCCGGGGGACGACCGTCCGCCGCAGCATCCACCTCACACCGTTCGGGCACGACTTCTGCGAAATCTGCCTGCCGCTGGAAACCGAGGAGATCGAGGCCCTCTCCAGCCGCGAGGCGAGGCCGGTGCGCTGATGCCCGACCTGGCCGAGCGCTGCGTCGACGCGATCAACGAGCTCACCGGGCGCCACCCCGGCCACCGCGCGGCCCACGCGCGAGGCATCCTCTGCGCGGGCACCTTCACTCCGGCGCCCGACGCCTCCGCGCTCACCGCCGCGCCGCACCTCCAGGGCGAGCCCGTGCGCGTGACGGTCCGCTTCTCGAACGGCAGCGGCGACCCCACGCGGCCGGACAACGACCGGCGGGAGGGGCGCGGCATGGCGACCAAGTTCTACCTGGCCGACGGGAGCACAACGGACATCGTGGCGCTCAGCCTGCCCTGCTTCTTCGTGCGCACGCCCGAGGACTTCATCGACTTCGCGCTGGCGCGCAAGCCCGACCCCGGCACCGGCAACCCCGACATGGAGAAGGTCGGAGCCTTCCTAGGGGAGCACCCGGAGACGGGCGCTGCGCTGCAGTACATCCTGCCCGCGCTGATCCCACCGCGGAGCTACGCCACGTGCGTCTACAACTCGATCCACTCGTTCCGCCTGACGCCCGGCGACGGCGACGGGCGCTGGGTGCGCTACCGCTGGGTGCCCGAGGCGGGCGTCGAGAACCTGCCCGAGGAGGAGATCGAGGGCGCCTCGGCCGAGTACCTCCAGGAGGACATCCGCGAGCGCCTGGATGACGGCGTGCGGTTCCGGCTGGTGGCCCGCGTGGCCGCGGAGGGCGACGCGGTCGACGATCCCACCGTCCCCTGGCCGGATGGAGAGCGCGAGGAGCTCGAGCTGGGCGAGCTCGAGCTGACCGGGCTGGACACAACCCGGGAGACCGGCGACGACGTGCTGGTGTTCGACCCGACCCGCGTCACCTCCGGGATCGAGCCCTCGGACGACCCGATCCTCCACATCCGCAGCTACGCCTACTCGGTCTCGGT
>VAWV01000053.1 GCA_005883295.1 Actinomycetota bacterium | reverse complement strand
GTCGTCGAGCACGGTCACCTCGTGGTCGCGGGCGACGAGGCCGTCCACGAGATTGGACCCGATGAACCCGGCGCCTCCGGTCACCAGCGCTCGCATGGCGGGCGATGCTAGATGACGCGCGACCCTCGGCCGAGGCCGCCTCGACCCCTGGTACCGTCGGCCGGGTGGCCGGCGTGTTCGTGAGCTTCGAGGGCATCGACCGCTCCGGCAAGACGACGCAGGCGCGGATGCTGGTGGATGCGCTGGGGTCCGAGGCCGTGCCCGTCCGCGAACCGGGCGGGACGCCGCTGGGGGAGCGCGTGCGCGACGTGATCAAGGACCCGCAGACGGAGATCGGCCCCCACGCGGAGGCGCTCCTGTTCGCGGCCGCGCGCGCGGAGCTCTGCCGGCAGGTGATCCGGCCGGCGCTCGAGGCCGGGCGCGTGGTGGTGTCCGATCGGTTCCTCGACTCCTCGCTGGCGTACCAGGGGGATGCGCGGGGACTCGGGGTCGAGGAGGTGCTCGAGATGAACCGCTGGGCCACCGAGGGGCTGGTGCCGGACCTCACGATCTACCTCGCGGTCGACCCTGCCGACGCCGCCCGGCGCAGCGGTGAGGCCGACCGCTTCGAGGACGAGGGGCTCCTGCTCCAGGAGCGCGTCCGCGACGCCTACGAGCGGCTGGTCGAGGCCGAGCCGAGTCGTTTCCGCAGGGTCGATGGAAGCCTGCCCCCGGATGCGGTCCACGCCGAGGTGCTCGCGCTCGTCGGCGCCGCCCGGGCCGCCGCCGTATGACCGAGCCCGCGCTGGTGCTCGAGGGCACGGAGGACCACCCCCATGCGCGGATGGTCCTGGGCGCCGCGCTCGCGTCCGGGTCACCGTCGCACGCCTACCTGTTCCACGGGCCGCCGGGCACCGGCAAGCGAACCGCAGCGCGGGCGCTTGCGGCCGAGCTGCTGAGCGAGCGCGAACCGGACCCCGAGGGCGCGCGAGCGCGGGTCCGCGCCGGAACGCACCCCGACCTGACCTGGGTCAGGCCGACCGGCGCCCACGTCATGCGCGTGAGCGACGTCGACGAGCCCGTGGTGGCCGCGGCCTCGCGCACACCGTTCGAGGCTGCGCGCCGGGTGTTCGTGCTCGAGCGCGCCGACACGATGAACGACGAGGTGGCCAACCGGCTGCTCAAGACGCTGGAGGAGCCTGCCGCCTACGTGCACCTGATTCTCCTGACGGACGCGCTCGGTCAGATGCTGGAGACCGTCGTCTCCCGGTGCCAGCTGGTCCGGTTCGACCCGTTGCCCGCCGACCGCATCGCCGCCATCCTCGAGGGCGAGGGCGTGGAGTCCACGCGGGCGTGCGCGTGTGCGCGGCTCGCACTCGGCAACCTCACGCGGGCGCGGTACCTGGCGTCCGACGACGGCAATGGCCTGCGCGCCGATGTGGAGCGCCTCGTCCGCGACGCCCTTGCCGGCGAGGCCCGGGATCCCCGTGAGGGCGAGTCCTGGGCACCACTTCTGACCCGCGCCGACGCGCGGCGCGGGGCGGCCGAGGAAGACGTCGCGCAGGCCGCCCGCGATCGGCTGGAGCTCGAGCCGCGCGGGCGCGACCGGAGCGCCCTCGAGCGCGAGTTCGACGAGGCCGCCAAGCGCGACGGCCGGCGGGCACGCACGGAGGTGCTCGACCTCGGGCTCGAGCTCGCGGCGCTCACGTTTCGGGACCTCGTGTGCGTCGAGGAGGGCGCCGAGGCCGCGGTGCTGGCCATCGACCGCTCCCCCGAACTGGCGGGGATGGCGCGCGGCAGGGACGCGCGCCGGCTGCGCGAGGCCGTCGAGCGCTGTGAGGACGCGCGGTTGTCGCTCGAGCTGAACGTGACCGAGGAGCTCGCGCTCACCGCGCTCTCACTCAGGCTCAGCCGCCTGGTGGGATCGGCCGCCTGAGGAACCGGGACAGCTCGCCGGTGTGCGCCTCGAGACATGCAGCCGCACCGCGGCACCTGCGAAAGCGCCGCGGCGGCAGGTCGCGGATCACTCGCAGGACGAGGCCGTCGTGGTCCACGAAGGCCACGTCGATCGGAAAGCGCATCCCGAACGTGTGAATGGACGCGCACCGCGGCAGCAGGAGCGCGTGACTGCGCGGCAGATCGCTCGCCTCTAGGAACGCGAGCCCGAGCAGGCGCGATCTGAACCTGATCGCCTCGAGCACCATGGTATTCGGCGCCGCGCGCTGCGACGGGAGTCGGGCGAACCTCGAGCGGAGCACGCTCGGGGAAGCGCGCGGAGGCCACGGGCTCGCCCCACCAAGCGGCCGATAGGCGGGACTAGACTCCGCGCGAGTCGCGCCGACGTAGCTCAGTTGGCCAGAGCACCGCTCTCGTAAAGCGGGGGTCGAGGGTTCGAATCCCTCCGTCGGCTTCCAAGGTCTGCCGGCATCGGACCTATGGTGCGGGCGTGCCGTCCGAACCCCGCAGGCCCGCCACCCCAGACGAGGAGCTCCTCGGCGCCGAGTCGCCGCTCATCGTCTCGCTCCACTCCGACGCGGCGCGCGCGGAGCGCGCCCACACAGAGCTCGAGAGAGGCTTCGAGGCGCTGAGGGACATCTGCCCGGCGGTCTCGATCTTCGGCTCCGCCCGCACCCCGCCCGGCGATCCCGACTACGAGCTGGCGCGCGAGACGGCAAGGCTCCTGGGCGAAGCCGGCTACGCGGTCATCACCGGCGGCGGACCCGGACTGATGGAGGCCGCCAACCGCGGTGCTCGCGAGGCCGGTGCTCGCTCGGTCGGGCTCAACATCGAGCTCCCCTTCGAGCAGCGCGCCAACGAGTACGCCGACCTGCGGCTGGATTTCCACTACTTCTTCACGCGGAAGGTGATGTTCGTCCGCTACGCCGTCGGGTTCGTCGTCTTCCCGGGCGGCTTCGGCACGCTGGACGAGCTATTCGAGGCCCTGGTCCTCATCCAGACGGGCAAGGTCAGGCACTTCCCGGTCCTCCTCGTGGGGAGCGACTGGTGGGGAGGGATGCTCGACTGGATGCGTGAGCGGATGCTGAAAGACGCGAAGGTCGGACCGGGCGACCTCGACCTGATGCAGGTCACCGATGACCCGCGAGAGGTGGTCGATGTGATCTGCTCGGGCGCCGAGCGCCAGGGCCTTGCGGCGTGATCGCGGCCCGGCGGCGGTTTACGCTGGACGCGTGCCCCCCGATGACGAAGTACGCCGCCTCCGAAGGCGCGCCCTACTACGCGTAGGGCTGGCCGCCGCGCTCCTGGCGGCGATCTTCGCCGTGGTGCGCCTGACCGGCCTCAGCCCGTCGGCCAAGCGCCTCGAGCACTGGGCGGACGGGCTCGGTGTGTTCGGCCCGATCATCTTCATCGCAGCGGGGGTCGCGCTGAACTGCGTATTCGTCCCGATCCCGGTCCTCGCTGGCGCGGCGGGCCTCGTGTTCGGTACCGCAGAGGGGACCGCCGTGGGCGTGGTCGTCGTTGCCTGCTCGGCCACGGTCCACCTGCTGATCGGCCGGCACCTCGCGGGCGCGGCTTCTGGGCCGTCCTCTACCTGCGGCTGATCCCCGCCCTTCCCTTCAACTCCCTCAACTACGCGGCCGGGCTGTCGCGACTGCGCGCCCGCCACATGTTCGCCGGCACGGGCCTGGGCTTCGCACCCCGCACGTTCGCGTATGCGGCGGTCGGCGGGAGCATCTCGAACATCGGCTCCGCCGAGGCCATCGTGGCGATCTCGATCGGGGTGGTCATGGCCGTGATCGGCGCGCTCCTCGCTCGCGGCCAGATCGCGGCCGAGCGGCGACGGACGAGCGCGTGAGCTACTTCCAGGGCGTACGGCTGTACTCGGCGCTCGAGTCGTGCGTGTTCAGCGCCCTGCTCGTCGTGTGGATCGGCGGCCTGGGCGATCGGGCGCAGCTCGTGCTCGGCTGGTGCCACGGGATCGGCTGGCTGTTCCTGTGCGCCGCGGTGCTCGTCGGCTGCATGCGACGGGTGTTTCCGTGGCCCGTGCTCGCGGCCACGGTCTCGCCGCTGGGACCCGTCGGAGCGCTGATCGCGATCGAGCTCTCGGCGCGCCGGCGCCGGGTAGCCTGAAACCGATGTTCCCGCTCAACGTGCCGAACGCGCTGACCCTGGTGCGCATCCTGCTGGTCCCCGTGCTGGTCGCGGTGCTGCTCCAAGCGGCTCCGAACGGGTCGTGGATCGCAGCGGGGGTCTTCGCGCTGGCCGCCGTCACCGACACAGTCGACGGCTACCTCGCCCGCTCGCGGCGGAGCGTCACGACGTTCGGCAAGGTGATGGACCCGATCGCCGACAAGCTGCTGGTGGCGGCGGCGCTGATCTCGCTCGTGAGCCTCGGACGGGTGGACGCCTGGGTGGCCATGGTGATCATCGCCCGCGAGTTCGCGGTGAGCGGGCTGCGCGTTGCCGCTGGCGTGCAGGGGGTGGTGATCCCGGCGAGCCGTCTGGGGAAGGCGAAGACCATCACGCAGGTCGCGGCGATCCTCGCGCTGATCGCCGCGCACCACCCCGGCCAGGCGTGGGTGCAGATCCTGGTATACCTGGCGGTGGTGATCACGCTCGCGTCCGGGGCCGACTACTTCCTCAACTTCCGGCGCCGGATCGAGGAGGCCCGGGAGCGCGTCACCTTCCGCGCTGCGGAGCGCGGCTAGTCGGCGGCTACCGCGGCCTGCACTTCGGCGGGGAGCCGTTCGATCAGCTCCTCGCGGGTGGTCCCGCGGACGTAGAGCGCGCGGTCGAAGGGCTTCCCGTACACGACGAACAGCGCGAACAGGACGTCGACCGTCGCAACCGCGGAGGCGGACCGGGCCAGCGCGAAGTTGCGTGCTTCGTCGGTGACCATCTGGACCACGTCCTCGCCGAGCGGGCGGCGGCGCAGCAGCCGGACCGACGCGGGCTGCGCGGCGGTCTCGAGCGGCGCCTCACCCACGCCCAGCGACTGAAGCGCCGTTCCGACGATGCCGTGCAGGCGCAGAACGCGGACCCACCGCTCCGCCTCGTCCTCGGGGGAGACGGCGAAGGGAACGGCGGTGTCGGCAAGGGCAAGGACGATGGCAGCGTCTTCCGAGAGCCCGAGTTGGGAGGTCGAATGTTCCATGTGTGAGGTGATCGGCGGGCGCGAGAGGCGCTGAAGCCGGAGCCGGACTGCCTGGACCAATCGCCCCTCGGCGGGGCACACGCGGGCCTACGTGCTAGGCGCCGTCGAGCCACTCCCGCACGGTCACGTGCCGTGCGGGCCCCGCCTCGCCGGCCACCTCGCGGGCGAGGTCCCCGAGCATGCCGTGGCGCTCGGCCACCACGTCGTGCTGGTGGATCGTCTCCAGGTTGCGCTGGCGGGCGCAGAGGAACACATCGTTGTCGAGCGACTCGAACTCCTCGACCGCCATGCGGATCATCTCCCGCACGCAGTCCTCGACGAAGCGCGGACGGCGGTGCGCCTTCTCCACGACCTCGGCCTCGTCGGACCGCTTCATCAGCTCGTAGATCTCCGAGCTCATCGAGGACTCGACGATCCGCAGCAGCGTGGCGGCCTCGATCTCCGCATTGCAGCCCTCCACGCAGCCCACGTGCAGCGTCCCGATGCCGCGCTGGTTGTGCGTGGCCACGGGGACGAGGCGCAGGATGCGCTCCACCTCCGCGCCGTCGAACCCGTCCTCGGACAGGCGCGCACGCGCCCGATCGCAGGCGACGGCGCGGCCGTGCAGCGTGTAGATCTCCTGCGTCTGCACGCCTGAGACGGGCGCGGGCTTGTGCTCGGGGTAGCGCGCGGCGATCGTCACCTCGGCGCGCTCGGCGCCCTGGCGGGCGCGCACGAGCTCGGCGATGTGCTGGGCGAGGGTCTCCGCGCGAAACGGGGACTCGCTGAGGACCACCTGGCCGATCGCCTCGTTGATGACCTCCTCGAAGCGCGACATGTGCGCGCCCTTCTGCTTCGGTCCGAGGTCCACGAAGCAATCGAGCTCGGCGTAGAAGAGCTGCTCGCTGCCGTTGGCCCGGATGCGCACGACCTTGCGCACGCCGGTCACGCCGACGCGCGACAGGCTCACGTGGACGGCGGGCCGGCGAGCCTGCACGTCGGTGGGCGATCCGGTCAGGAGACGGCTTACGGCGGTCATTGCGGGCTTTGACGATAGCGCTGGGAAAAGGGGGTGCGATTTAGCCACATCGGGTGTATGGTGGCCACCGGGGTCGGCAGCTGGCGACCGGCCCGATCGGACTCGCAGGTACTCGTTGTGCGGCGACATGGCTCGGACGTCGGCGCGCCCCTTCACACGATCGCGAGAGGGAACACACAGTGGATCCAAAGGACGATGGAGCCCTCCTCGAGCGGCCCGAGGCACCGATCGCCGAGATCGAGGAGCTCCGTCCCGTCCTCGCCGAGGCCCGCGAGCGCGGCTATGTGACGTTCGAGGACCTGGCGGCCTCGCTCGAGGAGGTCGAGGTCACAAAGGAGCAGCTGCGCGACCTGCGCACCTACCTCGTCGATCGGGGGATCGAGCTCCTCGCCCAGGACGGCAAGCCCGCTGAGTTCCGGGGCGACGGCAGCGGTGACGGTGAGGCCAAGGACGCCCTCGGCGGCGGCACCAAGAAGATCGAGATCGACCTGACGGTCGAGCCGAGCCTCGACTCGCTCCGTCTCTACCTGCGCTCGATCGGGCGTGTCGAGCTACTCACCGCCGACGAGGAGGTGGCGCTCGCCAAGCGCATCGAGCGCGGCGACATGGCCTCCAAGCAGCACATGATCGAGGCCAACCTGCGGCTGGTCGTCTCGATCGCGAAGGGCTACCTCGGGCGGGGCCTCACCTTCCTCGACCTGATCCAGGAGGGCTCGCTCGGGCTGATCCGGGCGGTCGAGAAGTTCGACTACCGGCGCGGCTACAAGTTCTCGACCTACGCCACCTGGTGGATCCGCCAGGCGGTCACCCGCGCGATCGCCGACAAGGCGCGCACCATCCGGATCCCGGTCCACATGGTCGAGAAGCTGAACAAGGTCGCGCATGTGGAGCGGCAGCTGGTGCAGGAGCTCGGCCGCGAGCCGACGCCTGAGGAGATCGGGGCGCAGCTCGATTGCCACATGCGCGAGGTGAAGGACATCCAGCGGCTGGGGCAGCTCCCGATCTCGCTCGAGAAGCCGATCGGCGACGAGGAGGACACGGAGCTCGGCGACTTCGTGGAGGACGAGACCGCCGACTCACCGTTCGAGCTGGCCATCGAGAACCTCCGCCGCGAGAACGTGCGCAAGGCACTCGACGCGCTGCCCGAGCGCGAGCGCGAGGTGATCGAGATGCGCTTCGGGCTAAAGGGCCACGAGGCGCGGACGCTCGAGGAGGTGGGCCGTGCGTTTGGTGTCACGCGCGAGCGGATCCGCCAGATCGAGAACACCACGCTGAAGAAGCTCGAGGCGCTGCCCGAGGCGCAGCGCCTGCGCGACGCGACCTGACTAGCTCGAGGCCGGCTCCGGCTGCGCCGGGATGTACGCCTTCCGGCCGGCGAGCCGTCCGATCGCCGCGAGCGCTGCGAACAGGGCGCTCTGCGCCCAGCGCGGCGGCCCCGCCAGCCAGGTGCCGGGCATCAGGAGTTCGCGGATGCTGACCGCGGACTGGAGCGGATCGCGGATGTCGCCCTTCTCGTCGACCCCACCGCGAGCCGACAGCGCGAAGACGGTTTCGAAATAGCGCGCGACCCCCTCGGCGATCTCGGTCGTCGGGTCCTCGACGGTGATCGTCTGCCGGACGTGCATCTCGCCGCTGCCGACGTTCCAGGGGTGGACGTGCGGGCGCGCGACGGTCACGCGACCGGGCTGCGCGTACCAGTCCATCTCCAGCCGCCGGCCACCTGTTTCCGCTGGCGTGGCGCGGTAGACCAGACGCAGGCCGCGCCGCTCGTCGGTCAGCTCGAGTCCGGCGTGGGGCATCATCACGAACCGTAGCCGGCGCCGTCGGCCTCCTCTGCGCAGCGCGGGCACAGTCCCGCGATCGGGAAGTGGTTGAAGCGGACCCGCCAGCCGAACGCCCTCGCGATCGCCTCGCGGACCGGCTCGAGCGCGCGCGGGTCGGCGGCGCGCACCTGCTCGCACCGCTCGCATACGAAGTAGTCGCGCTCGCCCACGGACGCGGGCGCGTAGCGGCCGGGACCGTGCCCCAGGTGCACGTGTCGCGCGAGCCCGGTCCGCTCGAGCAGCTCGAGGGTGCGGTAGACGGAGGCGGGGTCCGAGCTCGAAAACCGCCCGTCGAGCCCGCCCGCGATCTCGTCCGCGCTGACCGGTGCGGAGGCCGCGTAGAGCGCCTCGAGCACTTGCCTGCGGGGCGCGGAGATGCGGTGGCCGCTGCGGCGCAGCTCGGCGATCGCCGCGCGCACGCTTGCGGCGCTGGTCGCTGGCGCTGGGTTGGATACCGTCACCCGCCTGCCTGTACGCGCCGGCCTCGCCGGCGGATCATCCTCAGAGGAGTTGCGGCACCGCCTTCGCGCTGAGCAGCAGGCCGGCGCCAACGATCACGAGGCCTGAGAGCACCGGGAGCGCCGTGGCGGTGCGGCCCCTGAAGTCGATCCGCGCGGTCAGGCGCCCGGCGAAGACAACCACTACCCCGATCGCCGTCATCGCGGTTGCCAGGCCCAGGCTGAAGGCGAGGATCAGGACCATCCCGAGAGCGACCTGATGCTGCGAGATCGCCCCGAGCAGCACCACCAGGGCTGACGGGCAGGGGATGAGGCCGGCGGAGGCGCCCATCGCCAGGAGGCCGCGCGTCGTCACCTCGTCGTGATGCTGATGATGGTGCTCGTGGCGGCGAGCGCGGATGCGCGAGCGAACCACGCCGCCGCCTACCACGACGACCATAAGTCCCGAGACCAGCGTGAGCCACGGATAGAGCTGGTCCGGGACCAGGAACTGCGACAGGAGCAGGGTCACCAGGCCCAGCGCGAAGACGCCGGCCGTGTGCGTGATCGTCACGATCGCGCCGAGCGCGGCTGCGTGGCGGGCGGTGCCGCGGGTGCCGACCAGGTAGGCCGCGACCATGGCCTTGCCGTGACCCGGCGACAGAGCGTGCAGCGCGCCCCATCCGAACGCGGCGAGAAGGAGGAAGACGAGCACCGTCTTTCCGCTCACCGCGTCCTGGAATACGCTCGCGAAGCCGTCGCCGCTGCGGTTGGTGGTCGTGTCGGCGGCTCCGGCGCCGAGCCCGTGCGGCGCGGTGAGCGTTCCCGCTCCCGGGCGCACCGAGAACGAGGCAACGCGCTCGTCCTTCGGGCTCGAGAGCGCGGCGCGCGGGTAGGTGCGCAGGCCGTTCGTGGGGTCTCCGCGCTCGGTGCCGGTCTTCACCGCCGTTCTCGCGCCGGGACGGGGGACCACGGCCTTCCAGCCGATGCGTCCTTCGAAGGTGCCATCGTGGACCTGGACCGTTCGGGGGTCGTGCGCGGACGCCGCCAGCGGCAGCTCCACACGCGTGAGGCGCAGGCCGCCCTGACCCGGCGGGAACGAGATCGAAGCGCCCGGCAGCGCGCGGACCGGCGCGCGGCGCCCGTCGACGGTGACCGCCAGGTTGCGCAGCACCTCGTCGCGTTTGTGCGCAAGGACCGTTGCGCGCGGCTCCCCGCGCTCCTGGAAGGTCGGGATCTCGGCCTGGTCGAGGATGTATCGCAGCGCGATCCCGTCGTTCGAGATCTGCACGTAGGTGAGGTGGTTGATCGAGAAGTTGCCGAGCGGGTGGGCGTGGGCGCCCGCTGGCACGAGCAGTGCGATCGCCATCACCGCTGCGACGACCGGGGCGCGCAGGTTCACGGGAGGGTCCTCAGCGCGGCCCGGGCGCGCGGCGCCCAGAGGGGCGAGAAGCGGGGGTTGAGGCTAAGCGAGGCGGTCAGGAGATGGCGGGCCTCGGCCGTCTGGCGCGCGCCGCGCGCCGCGATCCCGGCGTGGTACAGGAACAGGGGATCGCGGGAACCGAGCCTGAGCGCCCGCTGGGCGAACCGAAGGCCACTCGCGGGGTGGCCGGCGCGGGTGAGGGCCCAGCCGAGGGCGTCGGCGGAGCGGACGCTGGGCGCCGCGGCGTAGGCGCGGCGGGCGAGGAGGACGGCGCGCTGCGAGCTGCCGTGGCTCGCCTCGTACAGCGCCAGGTCCACGTCGGTGTTCACTCCGTTCGCCTGCAGGAGCCGCTCCTCGGCGCCGACCAGGGCGAGGTCGCGGAGCGCGGCGGCCGCGCGACCGGCCGCGAGCTCGGCCTCGCCAAGCCCCACCACGTACTCGGGCAGCGGGAGTCGCGCCACAACGCGCCGGTAGCGGCGGATCGCGGCCGGGAGTTCGCCCTGGGCCGCCTCGACGCGCGCGAGGCCGGCGCCGGCGGCCGGGAAGCCGGGCTGGCGAAGCAGCGCGATCGTGTAGGCGCGGCGAGCCTCGGCCAGCCGGCCGCGGTCGAACTCGAGGGTGCCCAGCAGAGTCTGGACGCGGGCATACGAGGCCAGGCTGGGCTTGAGGTCGATCATCCGCTGGAGGGTCCGGCCGACGTCGGCGTAGCGGCCCAGCTCGGTCTGGGCGTCGACGATCACCGCGAGCGGCCGGACGCTCCCGGGTTCCGTGCGCACGGCCGCATCTCCCAGGCGGAGCCCCTGCCGGAAGTCGTGACGGGCGAGGGCGAGCGTGCCGGCCACCGTAAGAGCGCCGGAGTCGCGTGGCGCGATCCGGAGCACGCCCTGCAGGAGGGATCCGGCGCGGGGGTAGAAGCTCGGGTCGCCGGTCTCGCGCACCTTCTGGAGGTAGGCGTCGGCGAGGTCGGTGCGCGCGGTCAGGTCGTTCGGCCGGACGCGGAGTGCGCGTTGGAGCGTCGCGATCAGGGCGTCGGTCGTCCGCGGGACGGCGGCGGTCGCCGCGTCGGACGAGGTTGGCGGTGCGGTGGTTGGCGGCGCGCTCCCGCGGTTCACGAGCGCGAGCACGAGGAGGGCTGCGCCGAATGCCGCGACCAGCGCGGCGAGGGGGCGAAGGTGGGGGAATCTCAGGGTCATCGGGTCTCCGGGATTCGGTTGGGGCGAGCCGGGAGGGGCCCCGTGGAGCGGGGCCCCTCCCTGTTCACCTCAGCGGGCGAGTGCCGGCTGCGCCGGTGTCGGCGGGTGCGGCGGCTCGATCCGCTTGATCTGCGAGTCGTAGCCCGCGTGCGGCGGTGCCACGTACGGGAACGAGGACAGGAACGGGACGTCGTTCTGGTCCACGCCGTCGCCGAGCGGCACCTTGTGTCCCTTCAGGAAGCCGGCGAAGACGCGGAGGTCGATATCGACCACGTCGTCCGTCAGGCGGCGTCCGTTCGGGTAGCCGGCGTTGTCGCCCGCCAACACGCCGAAGCGGTTGGGCGAGCCTGCCGGCGGGGTGCCGAGGTTGATCTTCAGCGTGTCCACGGCCGGTTCCTTCGCGCCCTTGCGCTGAACCTGGTTCAGCCCCGGAATGCCCTGGAGGACCGCCTGGACGATGTCCGTCCGGTTGTGCTCCGGGGCGCCGAGGTTGAACAGCACGTTCATCACGTGTGCCAGCTCGGGCGACAGCACGTACTTGCCGTACCGCGCCGCGTCCTGGTTGGGCTGGGTCCGGTTGAACTGGTCCTTCTTCCCGAGCGGGATCACGACCTCGTTGACCAGCGGGTTGCCCAGCCGGCTCACCTGCACCCAGCGGTGATGGCCTCCGCCATGATGGGCGGCGGTCGTCAGTTGGAGCCGGCGACGCTCGGTCGAGGACCAGACGCCGACGACCGCGTTCTTGGCGGACGGGCCGGCGACGGCCTTGCGGTTGCGCGTGACCTGCTTGTCGGGCACCTGCAGGACGATCGAGTGGACGTTGTAGCCCGCCAGGTCGTCCTTGCCTCCGCCCTGGTTACCGGTGCCGGTGCCGGGGCGGAAGTTGATGGCGTCGAACGTCATCCCCAGGTCGACGAAGAACGGGTCGTCACGCTGGCCGGCGAACACCTTTCCGCCGCTCCCGAAGTTCCTGATCGCGGAGCTTGCCACCGCGTTGTAGTTCGGGAACGTCTTGGGGCCGGCGTTGTTCGGCGCGACCGGGAGGTTGTGGGCGATCCGCTTCTCACCGACCTGCTTCCCGTTCTTGTACCTCTCGCGGAAGAGGTCGTAGGTCTGCACGACGTTGAGCTTCGGATCGTTGAAGCTCGACACTCCGGGCAGCGCGTACAGGAACGAGTTCTTGTTCCGGATGTGCGTCTTGAACTTGAACTCGTAACGGATGTCGTACTTCCCGTCACCCGTGTTGTCGACGTTGATGTAGTAGTGGGCGCGGTCGTCGAACCGGTAGAAGTTCGGACCGCCCGCCGGATCCTCGAACGGGATCCAGTTCGCCACCACCGTCAACTTCCCGGGCGCGTCGTTCGCCGTGAACGCATAGACGTCGGTGTCGTCCGCGGTCGGGTCGAGCGCCGTGTTCGGGGCTTCGCGGTGGCTCGAGCCGACGCTCATCGCCACGGCGACGAGTACCGCCGCCACGGCGGCCGGCAGAGCCAGGGCCAGCTTCCGCATGGATGCTCCTCTCGTATGTGCGATCGCCCGGCCGCGCGGGCCGAGCCTTCCTCTGCGTGCGACTTGCGCGGCCGCCTGATGAGGGGATCAGCTAGTGAGAGGAGCTCTCAGCTGGTTCCGTCCGGCGACGAACGTACGTTCTGTTATGTGAACACTCTTGAGCAAGGCGATCTTGGTGAGGCTTCGGCCATCGAGTGGCTGGCGAGCGTCGGGGCCCGCGTCTGGCTGCCCGTGGGGCACAGCCCCGACTACGACATCCTGGCGGAACTCGACGGGAAGATTCTGCGCGTCCAGGTCAAGACTTGTAGGTACTTCGTAAAGGGGCGGTGGGGCGTTCAGGTTTGCACCCGTGGAGGCAATCAGAGCTGGACTGGCACATCGAAGTTCATGACGGCCGACCGCTGCGACTACTTGTTCGTGCTCGTCGGCGATGGCCGTCGTTGGTTCATCCCGGCAAAGAAGCTCGGTGGTAGGAACCGCGTCTGCGTCGGCGGGCCCAAGTACGCCGTGTTCGAGGTTGCTCGTGGAGCTCCGCTACCGCAACACGACGACTGCGAAAGGCGGCTCTACAATCGCGGATCGAACGCTCGGGGGGA
>VAWV01000305.1 GCA_005883295.1 Actinomycetota bacterium | reverse complement strand
ATCCGCCTTCAGCCCGAGAACTCCGCGATGAAGCCGATCCGAACGCGCGAAGCGGAGATCCTGGGTCGCGTCGTCGGCGTGTGCAGGAGGATCTCGTAATGAGCACGCTGACGGCCGAGAGCTTCGCGCTTCACGAGCTGGAGCGCGAGGAGCCGCGCACTTCGGATGGCGGCGGGCTCACGCTGGCGATGAAGGTCGCCAACGTCTGGGAGGGCCTGCTCGCCGCCGGAGCCGCGGGCTGCCCGGTGTGCGGCGCGCGCATGGTCCGCGCCGCCGGGGCTGGCCGCTGCGCCAGCTGCGGCTCCGGTTTGAGCTGATCGCCGGGGCGCAGCGGGGGGCGGGAGGTTCCGAGCGAGCTACCGCTGGTAGATCGCCCGCGCGCCCTGGAGGTCGTCCTTCTGGAGCACGTGGGACAGCCAGTAGCGCAGGGTGTGCTGCGTGCAGTGGTTGGGCGTTCCGTCGGGCTCGAGCGTCGGGTTCATCCGGGCGCAGCGGTTGTTCTCGTGACCCAGTCCCACGACGTGGCCGAACTCGTGAGCGGTGGTCAGCACCATGAGGTCCTTGTTGCAGCCGCTGTTCAGCTTCACCCAGCTCGATCCGCCGGAAAGGTCACTCCTACGCCCGCGCGATTCCAGACCGCCGCGGCGCGGTCCACCGCGCGCGGATACACGCTCGAGTAGTAGGTGATGGTCCCGCCGGGCCAGCCGCGACCTTCGATGTAGTAGCCGAACGCCTGGGCGGCCATCGCGAAGAAGGCGATCGCGAACGCAGCGGATGCAAGAAGGCCGATCCGGTTGCGGCGGTGGAGTGAAGTGCTCAGTGGGAACAGGCGCATCGCGACGACGCTAGCTGCGAGTTCGGCCAGCTTCAACGGCGATCGGCAACTCCTACCCGTTTCTTAACACCCCTTGGCGGGGAGGGCTGCGGTCTTGGCATGGACCGACGGCCCCGATGGACCTGGAGCGCGTCGCGGCCTACCCTTTAGGGGCTGGCCAGGCAGCCACGGGAGGCCGGGGAGAAAACCGGCCCTCGAGGAAAGTCCGGACACCGAAGGGCGAGGTGGTTGGTAACGCCAACCCGGGGAAACCCGCGGGAAAGTGCCACAGAAACACACCGCCTAAGTGAGGGGTCGCAGCTGAACCCCTCGCCGGCAAGGGTGAAATGGTGCGGTAAGAGCGCACCGGCGGCGCGGTGACGCGCCGGCCAGGCAAACCCCACCCGGTGCAAGGCCAAGCAGGGACGATGACGCTGCCCGCCGAGTCCCAGGTAGGCCGCAGGGCCGCGAGGCCCGCCCGGCAACGGGCAGATGGATGACTGTCCACGACTGAATCCGGCTTACCGGCCGGCTAAGGGAAGGCCCCGCTGAGGCGGGGCGTTCCTATTTTTGGCCCGTGCACTCGACGCCCGGCTCGCGATCGACGGCGATCCTCTACGACGCCGACTGCGGCTTCTGCAAATGGGCGCTCGGCAAGGTCCTTCTCTGGGATCGCCACGAACGTCTGCGCCCCGTCGCGCTCGAGGACCCCGAGGCCGACGAGCTGCTCGCAGGAATGGACGAGGAGCGCAAGATGGAGTCGTGGCACCTCGTCACGCCCGATGGAGAGGTCCACTCGGGCGGCGAGGCGTTCGCGCCGCTCGCGGCTCAATTGCCCGGCGCGGCGCCCCTTGGTTCCCTCGCGCGCGCGTGCCCGCGCGCGACTGAACGTGCCTACCGGTTCGTCGCCGACCATCGCGCGCTCTGGGGCAAGCTCACGAGGCACACGAACCGCGACGCCACGCTTCGCCGCATAGAGCGGGCACGGCTTGGTTGAGATCTAACAGGTCGGTCGCCGGCGACCTGACTTCCTCTCCACCATGCACAGACTCAAGCGTCCTGGGGCCGCGGGCCTCTACGACCCAAACTTTGAGCACGACGCGTGCGGCATCGGCGCGGTCGCCGACCTGTCGAACCGTCGCACGCACGAGACCATAGGCAAGGCCCTCTGGGTGCTCGACCACCTCGAGCACCGCGGGGCGAGCGGCGCCGAGCTCGACACCGGCGATGGCGCCGGCATCCTGATGCAGACGCCCGACGAGCTCCTGCGCGAGGTTGTCGACTTCGAGCTGCCCGAGCGCGGCCGCTACGGCGTCGGTGTGTGCTTCCTCCCGCGCGAGTCGGACGCGCGGCGCGAGGTCGAGGGCATCGTGGAGGCCACGATCGAGGAGGGCGGCCAGCGCCTGCTCGGATGGCGCGACGTGCCGGTCGACCATGACGTCC
>VAWV01000052.1 GCA_005883295.1 Actinomycetota bacterium | reverse complement strand
CGAGAAGATCGCGCGCCTGGAGGCCGCGGGGATCACGGTGGCCGAGGAGATCTCGGCGATCCCGGACCTGATGCGGGACCGGATCGGGACGGTGCCCGCCTAGTGCCCGGGGTCTTCATCGACGTCGAGGTCGACGACTCGATCCGAGACGACGCCGAGCTCGCCATGAAGCTCGAGGAGGCCTGCCCCGTGGACATCTTCGCCGCGCCGGACGGCCGGGTGGAGGTCGTGGAGGAGAACCTCGACGAGTGCGTGCTCTGCGAGCTGTGCGTGAAGGCGGCACCGCCGGGCAGGCTGCGGGTGCGTAAGCTGTACGACGGGACGGCGCTGGAGGCGTAGGGCCACCCCCGAAGCGCCCAAGCGGTTCGGAAAAAGGAGGGCAATAAAGGGGGTGAGACCGGGGCTCCCGCAAGCTGCGTCGTCGCGCCCCTCCGGGGTCCGCCGAATTACTTGAGCAGTTAATGATCTGACTTTGGGTCCTTGGGTCCTATACGAACCCAAAGTACGACCAATGAGCCCTCAAGTACTTCGTCCGAGCGAGCCGCTGCGCCCGCCTGACCCTCCCCCCTTAAGTGCCCTAACTGGGGTGCCACGACGGCCCGAGCCCTGAGCCCGAAGGAGCGCCGCCCTCCGCTCTAGGGTTCCGCGCGTGTCGGATCCGGCCCTTCCCCCGGCCATCCTGCTCGGCGGCGAGGCGATCGCCGTGTCCGCGTGCCGGAGCCTCGGCTGGGCCGGTGTGCGGGTCCACGCGCTCGGCGACGCGCGCGATCCGGTCCGCAAGTCGCGCTGGTGCAACGAGTTCGTCGCCGTCGGCTCCAAGACCGGGGTGGTCGACCGCTACCTCGAGTGGCTGGAGAAGGACGGCCCCCGCGACGGGGCCGTGATCCTCGCGTGCGACGACTACGGGGTCGAGATGATCGCCGGCAACCGCGAGCGGCTCCTGGAATGGGGCTACCAGCCCGTGGAGGGTGATGACGAACTGATGCTTGCGATGCTCGACAAGGAGCGCACCTACGAGCTCGCTCGGGCCGCGGACGTTCCCACACCGCGCACGGCCACGGTCCACACGGCGGAAGAGGCGATGACCGCCGCGAGCGCGTTCGACCTGCCCGTCGGGCTCAAGCCGCTGCTGTCGCACGTCTGGGCCGAGCATCGCCCGGAGAAGCTCCTCCTCGCCCGCGACCGCGACGAGCTTCGCAGGCTGGGCGAGTGGGCATTCGACCCCGGCGTGCCAATGCTGATGACCGAGGTGATCCCGGGGCCGGAGAGCGACATCTGCACGTACTTCACGTATGTCGACCGATCGGGCGAGCCGCTCTTCGACTACACCAAGTCCAAGATCCGCCAGTGGCCCAAGCGCTGGGGCCTGACCTGCTACCAGGTGAGCGACCGGCGCGAGGACGTGGTGGAGCTCGGGCGCCGGCTCGTGCGGGGCAGCGGATTGCGCGGCGTCGCGGTCCCGGAGTTCAAGCACGACAGCCGCGACGGCCGCTGGAAGCTGATCGAGTGCAACGTGCGCTTCACGGGGTCGCTTGACCTGACCCGGCACTGCGGCATCGACATGGCACGGATCGCCTATGAAAGCACTCTGGGGCGGGCGGTCGAGCGCCCGGATGGCTACCGCACCGGCGTCACCCAGTGGAACCCGATCGAGGACGTCCGGGCGCTGATCGACTATCGGCGGGACGGCGAGCTGACCGTGCCCGGATGGGTGCGCAGCGTCGCCCGCCGCCAGCACTTCCCCATGATGCGCGCCGACGACCCGATGCCGTCAGTGGCCAGCCTCGGCACCAAGCTGGGCCGCGCGGTCCGGAAGCTCGCGCGCTCGCGCTGATCGTGTCAGGCCGGCCCGCCCGGCCCGCCGGGGCCGCCCGCAACACCCTCTACGCGCTGCTCACTCAGCTGAGCACCGCGGCCTTCACCGCCGCGCTCACCATCTACCTGGTCCGAGCGCTCGGGCCGCTGGAGTTCGGGATCTTCTCGCTGGCCGTGAGCGTGGGCGCGCTGGTGTTCCTGCCGTCGGACTTCGGGATCTCGAACGCGACCGCACGTTTCATCGCGGAGCGGGCCGGGGACCGCGCGGGCATCGCCGCGCTGATGGCCGACGCCGTCCGCCTCAAGCTGATCATCAGCGGCGCGATCAGCGCGGTCCTGATCGCCCTCGCCGGACCGATCGCGGACGCCTACGGCCAGCCGCCGCTGGCGTGGCCGATCCGCTGGGTGGCCGTCGCGGTGCTCTTCCAGAGCATCGTGGCGTTCTACCGGTACGCGTTCATCGCGCAGCGGGAGGCCGTCCGCGGCCTGCAGATCGTGTTCACCGAGGCGGCGGTGGAGACCGCAGCCTCCATCCTCCTGGTGGTCGGCGTGGGCGGCGCATCGGCGGCCGCGGCGGGGCGCGCCACCGGCTATGCGGTGGGGACCGCGGCGGCGCTCGTAGTCACCGTCCGCGCGCTCGGCCCCGCGGCGTTCCGGCGGGCACACGGGCTGGCGGACGCGCGCCGCCGGGTCGCGCGCTACGCCGGCGCGCTGTTCCTGATCGACGCCGCCTTCACGGTGGCCGTCCAGGCCTCGCCGCTCCTGATCGGCGCGTTCATCGGCCCGACAGCCGTCGGCTTCTTCCAGGCGCCCGCTCGCCTGATCGTGTTCCTGCAGTACTTCGGAGGCGCGGTCGCGAGCGGAGTGGCTCCCGGGCTCGCGCGAAGGGAGGGGCACGAGCCCGAGGCGGAGACGTTCGGGAGGGCCCTCCGCTACCTGGTCGTCTTCCAGGCGCTGCTCGTCGCGCCGGCCCTGGTCTGGGCGAAGCCGATCGTCCACGTGGCGCTCGGCCACGGCTACGAGCGCTCGGCCGATGTGCTGCGCGCGCTCACCCCCTACATCTACGTCTCCGGCATGGCGGCCACGGTGGCGGTGGGCGTCAACTACCTCGGCGAGGCACGGCGGCGCGTGCCGCTGGCGCTGCTCGACGTCGCGGTCGGCGTGGGGCTCACCGCGGCGCTGCTCCCGACCATCGGGCTGCTGGGGGCCGCCTACGCGTCGGACATCGGAGCGTTCCTCTACGTGCCGCTCCACATCTGGATCATCCGCAAGTTCATCCGCCTGCCGCTGCGCCCGCTCTTCCTGGCGGCGTTGCGCGGCCTGCTGGCCGCCGCGGCCATGGCCGGGGTCCTGCTCCTGTTCGGAACGTCGCACCTGTCGGTGGTGGACTGGATCGCGGGCGCCGTGCTCGGCTTCGCCGCCTTCATCGCCGTCCTGCTCGCCACGCGCGAGGTGACGATCGCCGAGCTCGTGGCGCTTCCACGCTGGATCCAAGCGCGGAAGCGGCGCTGAAGCTTCAGTTCCGTTGCCGTCCGGCCGATGCGTTCGGTGACCTCCGGGTCGCTCCCACCATGGCCGCACGCCCGGATCCAATGCGCTTCCAGAACGTCGCCATCCCCGCGACCGCGACGCCGTCCGCACCAGAACGCACGCAGCACCAGGAATGGGACGAGCTCGCCGACCGCGTCGCGGCTCCCCCCTTCCTGCGCCCGGGCTGGATCGAGGCCTGGTGCCGCGCATACGCAAAGGCGGCTCCCACCGTGCTCGAGGTCCGGCGTGGCGGCGAGCTGGCCGGGGTCCTGCCGGTGATCCGCCGGAGGCGTGCGACCGCCGGTCCCACCAACTCCCACACCCCGCTGTTCGGCCCACTCGCCGCTGATGAGGAGGTCGCCGCGGAGCTCGCCGGGCGCGCGGTGGCGGAGCTCGGTGGGGCGCTGGTGCTGGAGCCCGTCGATCCGGCGCACCCCGCGACGGCGGCCTTCGCCGACGCCCTGCTCGAGAGCGGCCGGCTCACGCTGGCGGAGTCCCTCCGGAAGGCCCCTTACGTGGCGGTCGAGGGCAGCTTCGACGACTACCTGAAGGAGCTGTCCAAGAACCACCGCAAGCAGGTCGCCCGCCGCCGGCGACGCCTCGAGGAGGCAGGCCACGTGACCGTCGAGATCCAGACCTCCCCGCACGGCCTGGCGAGCGCGCTCGAGGACTTCGTGCAGCTCGAGTCCTCGGGGTGGAAGAGGGGGTCCGGCACGGCCATCGCCTCGCGGAGGGCGAACCGGGACTTCTACACGGAGGTGGCGCGATGGGCCGCCGAGCGCGGCTCCCTGCGGCTCTCGTTCCTGGCCCTCGACGGCCGGCCGATCGCCGCCGAGCTCGGGCTCGAGGAGGGCGGCGTCCTGTACGCGCTCAAGGGCGGTTTCGACCCGGCGTACAGCGGCTTCGGACCTGGCCAGCTGCTCACCCACGAGTCGCTCTCGCGGTGCTTCGCCGCCGGGCTCGAGTCGTACGAGTTCCTGGGGCGCGACGAGGGCTACAAGCTGGCCTGGACGAGCGCTACGCGCGAGCGCGTCCGGCTGCGGGCCTTTCCGCGCACGCTCGGCGGCCGTGTCAGCCGCCAGGCTCACGGCCGCCTCCGTCCGCTCTGGCTGCGCCTTCGCCGCGCCTGAGCACCCGCGAGTAGACTCCCGCGCGGGAGGACAGCCGACGCTGGCGCGCAGGAGAACCGGAGGCAGGTGGCTGGTAGCCGCGCTCGCGGCGGCGGCGCTGCTCG
>VAWV01000051.1 GCA_005883295.1 Actinomycetota bacterium | reverse complement strand
ATCACATCGGACTCGGTTATCCCGCCGACGCCGTCGCGGACCACATTCACGGTGATCTCCTGCTGCGGCAGCTTGGCGATCTCGTCGGCGAGGGCCTCGAGCGAGCCGGCGACATCGGCCTTCACCACCAGGTTGAGCTCCTGGAGGTCGCCCTTCTGGGCCCGCGCGAAGACGTCCTCGAGCGAGATGCGGACACCCTGGCGCCGGGCGAGCGCCTCGGTCTTGAGCCGGTTGGCGCGGTCAGCGGCCTCCTGGCGAGCCTTGCGCTCGTTCTCCACCACTCGCACGCGCTCGCCCGCCTCGGGCACGCCGTCGAACCCGAGCACCTCCACCGGGTCGCCCGGCCGCGCCTCGGTCACGCGTTCCCCGCGATAGTCCTGCATGGCGCGCACGCGGCCCCAGTGCGCGCCGGCTACGAGGGCGTCGCCGACCTTAAGTGTCCCGCGCTGTACGAGGATCGAGACCACCGGGCCGCGCCCGGGGTCGAGCCGCGACTCGATCACGGTGCCCGACGCCTCGACGTTGGGGTTGGACCTGAGCTCCTCGAGCTCGGCCAGGGTGACGATGTTCTCGAGCAGATCGTCCAGGCCCTCCTTGGTCTTGGCCGAGACGTCCACGAACTCGGTGTCGCCGCCCCAGTCGGCGGGCGTGAGCTCCTGCTGGGCCAGCTCGCCGCGCACACGGTTGGGGTCCGCGCCCTCCTTGTCGATCTTGTTGATGGCGACCATGATCGGGACGTCCGCGGCCTTGGCGTGGTCGATGGCCTCGACGGTCTGCGGCATCACCCCGTCATCGGCCGCCACGACGATCACGGCGATGTCCGTGACCTGCGCGCCGCGGGCCCGCATCGCGGTGAAGGCCTGGTGGCCCGGGGTGTCGAGGAACGTGATCGTGTGGTCGTCGTGGTGAACCTGGTAGGCGCCGATGTGCTGGGTGATCCCGCCGGCCTCGCCCGCGGCCACCTCGGTCTCGCGGATGGCGTCCAGGAGGGAGGTCTTGCCGTGGTCCACGTGGCCCATCACGGTGACGACCGGCGGGCGCTCGATGAGCTGGTCCTCGGGGTCGTCGTACTCGGGCTCCTCCTCCACCTCGTCCGCGGCGTGGACGATGTCGACCTTCTTGTCGAACTCCCCGGCGAGGGTGAGGATGGCCTCCTCGGAGAGCGTCTGGGTGAGGGTGGCCATCTCGCCGAGCTCCATCAGCTTCTTGATCACCTCGGGGCTGCCGAGGCCCAGGGACTCGGCCACCTCCTTGACGGTGGCGCCCGACTTGATCGGGACCGGCGGCTCTTCCTTGACCGGCTCGGGCGGCGCGGTGAGATCCGGCTCGACCCACGGCGTGCGCCGGCGGCGGCCGCGGCCGCGGCGCGGGGGCTGCTGCGGAGGCGGCGGGCCCTGGGGTCGCCGGGACGCCTGGGAGTCGATGACCACGCGCCGCCGCCGGCCGCCGCCGCCCCCGTCACGCGGCGGGACGCCCCGCGTCGGCCGGCTCGGACGCTGGGGCTGCGCGCGCCGCGGCCGCTCCTCCCCACTCCGGGCGGGCGGCGCCGGCGGCGCGGACCCGGCCGCGCGATCGCCGTCCTCGGGTGCGTCGGGCTCCGCCGGAGCCGCGTCGGCGCCATTCGAGCTGCCGTCCGATCCGGAGGCGAACGCGCGCGCGATGTCCTGCTCGTCCACGCTGGAGGCCGCCGCCTTCACGTCGAGCCCCGCCCGCTGAAGCACGGCGAGGACCTCCTTGCTGGAGATCCCGCGCTCCTTCGCTATCTCGTGGACGCGCTTCTTGGCCATCAGCTGAGAGATTCTAAGAGGTCGTCAGGGAGCCTTACGGTGGTTCTGAGCGAGCGCTCGAACCCCCGACGGCGCACCGCCTCGCGGGCGCAGGCCTCGTCGTGGTGCAGGTAGGCCCCGCGTCCGGGAAGCCGCGCGTCGGGGTCGGCCTCGAGCCGGCCCTCGCGCAGGACGAACCGAAGCAGTCCGTGCTTGGGCGCGGACTGGCCGCACCCCACGCAGCGCCGCTCTGGCGCGTGTCCTACGCCTGCTCCTCGGCCGGCTGGCCCTCGGCCGACGCAGCAGCCGCCGCGGAGCTCTCCGGGTCGGGAGTCTCAGCCGCGGCCTCCTCGCCGGCGGGCGGCGCCTCCTCGGCGGGCTCCGGCTCGCCCGACGCCACAGGCTCGATGACCTCCTCGGCGCCCCGCTCGGGAGCCTCGGGCTGCGCCTCGGGGGCCTCAGGCTGCGGCTCGGGGGCCTCAGGCTCCTCGGCCGCGGCCGGGACCTCGGGCTCCGCTTCCTCGACCTGGTCCGTGTCCTTGCCCTGGAGGGCCTGGTGGGCGGGAAGCCCGCAGTAGCGCGAGCCGGGCAGCGCGGCGTTCGGGCATCGCTTTCCGTTCGAAAGGATCGCAGCGCAGCGTCCGGAGGCGTCCTCGTCCTCGAATGCCATGTCGGCCTCCTCGGCAGCGAACTCGGTCTCGGAGCGGATGTCCACCCGCCAGCCGGTCAAGCGCGCGGCCAGGCGGGCGTTCTGGCCCTCCTTGCCGATCGCGAGCGAGAGCTGGTCATCCGGGACCACGACCGTGGCCTGCTTGCTGTCGTCGTCGACGAGGACCTCGCGAACCCGCGCCGGCGAGAGCGCCTTGGCCACGAACCGCGCGGGCTCCTCGTTGAACGGGATGATGTCGATCTTCTCGCCGCGGAGCTCGGACACGACCATCCGCACGCGCGACCCGCGCGGGCCCACGCAGGCGCCGACCGGGTCCACCCCGCTCGCGTGCGAGACCACCGCGATCTTCGACCGGTAACCGGGCTCGCGGGCCACGTTCTGGACCTCCACGAGCCCGTCGGCGATCTCCGGCACCTCGAGCTCGAAGAGCTTCCGGATCAGCTCGGGCGAGCGCCGCGAGACGATGATGCTCGGCCCCTTGGCCTGGTTCGAGACGTCCGTGATCACGGCCTTGATCCGCTGGCCGTGGTCGTAGCGCTCGTTGTCCACCTGCTCCGACTTGGGCAGGAGCGCCTCCACGCGCTCGCGCAGCTGCACGAGCGTGTAGCGGGAGTCGGACTGCTGGACGATGCCGGTGATGAGCTCGCCCACCCGGTCCTGGTACTCGTCGAACATCATGTCCCGCTCCGCCTCGCGGATGCGCTGAAGGATCACCTGCTTGGCGGTCTGGGCGGCGATGCGGCCGAAGTCGTGCGGCGTCACGTCGCGCTCGTCGATCTGATCGCGGTACTCGGCGAGCTTCTCGGGGTCGAGCTCGGGCTCCTCCGGCTCGCGCAGCTCGCCGGTCTCGGGATCGACGGTCGGCTCCTCGGGCTCGACCTCGGCGAGCAGCTTGTCCTCGAGCTCCGGCGGGATCAGGAGCTCGAAGACCTTGAAGTCACCGGTGTTGCGGTCCATGTCGACGCGCGCGTACCGCGCGGCATCGGGCGTCTTCTTGTACGCCGAGAGCAGGGCGTCCTCGAGCGCCTCCATCAGGCGCTCGGAGGAGATGCCCTTCTCGCGCTCGAGGACGTGAACTGCCTCGACTATCTCCTTGGACATTTCCTCACTCCTCCAGCAGGTTGCTTCGCTTCACGTCGGCGTAGGGGATCGCCACCACGCCGCCGTCCGCCGCGACCGTCACCGCCTCGTCGCTCGCGCCGACCAGCTCACCGCTGAAGCTGCGCCGTCCCTCGTGTTCCTCCCGCGTGCGCACGCGCGCGCGACGGCCGAGGAACCGGCGGAAGTGCTCCGGCTTGGTGAGCGGCCGCTCGGGACCGGGCGACGAGACCTCCAGCGAGTAGTCCACCAGCAGGTCGCGGAGGTGGTTCGTCACGCGCTCGCAGAGGGCGAGATCCACGCCGTTCGGGTGGTCGACCACGACGCGCACGCGCTCGGCCGCCACGCGCTCGGCGAGCAGGACCTCGACGTCCGGCTCGGTCGACTTCAGGCGTGTCTCAACCTCGTTCTGGATGTTGCTCACTTCCTCCATTTGGGCGAAAAAAAGGTGGGCTGCGAAGCCCACCTTCAGGTGCGGCCGCCCGGGCCGCAGATGAAAGTCCTAGCGGGCCCGAGTATAGCCCTCACTGTCCGGTCACGACTCGAGCAGAAGGGTCACCGGGCCGTGGTTGACGAGCTGCATGGACATCCGCGCGCCAAAGCGCCCGCCCTGCGCGGCGAGCCCCTCGCGCACGCGCTCATAGAGCGGTTCGGCCACCTCCGGCGGCGCCGCGTCGACGAAGCTCGGGCGGTTACCCCTTCGCACGTCGCCATACAGCGTGAAGTTGCTGACGCATAGGAACTCCGCCCCGGCATCGGCCGCGGATATGTTCATGCGGCCGTCGCGATCCTCGAACACGCGTAGTGCGAGCAGCTTTCGCACGATGCGCTCGGCCGCGGCCTCGTCGTCGCCGTTCCGCACACCGAGCAGAACGACCAGCCCGGGACCGATCGCGCCGACCACCTCGCCGTCGACCGCGACCGACGCGGAGCTCACCCGCTGCACGAGGGCCCTCACGACCTACAGTCTGGCGCGGTGGCCGCCGTCGACATCGTCCAGGCGTACGTCGCTGCGCTCCCCGGCGAGACGCGCCGCCTAGGTCACGCCGAGTGGGGTCTGACCCTGCCGCCGGCATCCGCCGGCGGCCACGCGCTCGACATGAGCCTGCGCATCGAGCAAGAGCTCCTGCGGGCGCAGGCGTTCGCGTTGCCCGCACAGGAAGGCGTCGAGCCCTGGCTGCTGCTGCACTGGAACCGGCAGACGCGGATCGTGCGGCTGGCCTGCACCCGCTCCGGCGACATCTGGGTGCACGGTGACCTTCCCGTTGCGGCCGTCGACGAGAAGACCGTCGACCGTCTGCTGGGCCTCGTTGTGGAGGGCGCTATCGCGGTCCGGAGCTACGCGGCTTCGGCTTCTTCCGCTTCTTCAGCCTGAAGCTCTTGCGGTTCTGCTTCGTGACCTTC
>VAWV01000050.1 GCA_005883295.1 Actinomycetota bacterium | reverse complement strand
ACGCGCGCGTTCCAGATGGCCCTCCTCGGCGAGCGCGTCCCTGCGCGGCAGGCGCTCGAGTGGGGCCTCGTGAACTGGGTGCATCCCGAGGACCGGCTGATCGACGAGGCTGACGCGCTCGTGAGCAGGCTCGCCAAGGGACCGACGCGCTCCTATGCCGGCTCCAAGCGGGCGCTCAACCGCATGGTCTACGGGGACCTCGACGCGCAGCTCGACCTCGAGGCCGAGATCCAGCACGAGCTCGCCCGGACGGACGACTTCCTGGAGGGCGTCGGGGCGTTCGTCGAGAAGCGGGAGGCGGCGTTCACCGGCTCCTGACAGCGGGTTTCATCCTCGCTGGACTCGGGATCGCCGTCGCGGGTGCGGCGGGGGCCGACCCGGTCACAACGCCGATCGACGAGGGCGTCCGCGAGCAGAGCTGCAAGGCGCTGGCCGCCAGCACGGTGGGCCAGCCGGAGCAGTTCGGCGTCGATCAGCCGGCGTCTCTGCCGGCGAGCTGGCCGGCGGCGGCGCGCGGGCTCCTGCCCCGCCGCGTGTACCTGCGCACCGCGACCGAGACGTTCAACCGCAAGTACGCGTTCGCCGTGCGCGGGGGCGAGATCTATGCCCAGGTGCCGGGCCAGACCTGGCGGCGGATGCCGCTGCCGCCGTGCTTCGACGGACGGCTGAAATCGATCTCGGCGGACGACGACGAGATGATCGCCCTCGACGGCGCTAAGCGGGTCTTCACCATGGACAACGCGTCGAAGAGCGGCGCGCTCTTCAACTGGAGCTCGCGCTGGGGGACCCCGTTCTGGCTGGGACCCGGCTACACGCTCCCGGACGGGATCGTGGCCTGGGCGTGGTCGGTGGTCTCGCCACAGGAGGACGGCCGCTACACGGACCCGGCCGGGAACCACCCTCCCATCGGCGGCGCGAAGGTCTCGCACATCTGGGCGCTCCGCTCGGGCGGACGTCGCCTCTCCTTCTGGGACCCCTGGCTGCCGCTCGACGAGAGCTACGGGATCTGCGGGCCCCATCGCGGCCGGTTCAAGGCGGTGAACCTGTCGGCCAGCGGCTCCACGATCTTCGTGATCGGGAAGCGCGGCGACATGTTCACCCGGGTCTACGACTTCGACCTGTCGGGCCACGACCGGTTCTTCGACAAGTACTCGTACGCCGACCAGCGCGGCAAGGGCGACAACGCACCGATCCAGCTGCCGGCCTTCGGCTGGGTGCACCAGCCGAAGATCGCGGGCCCGATCACGAGCGCCATCTCGATCCACAAGGTGGGGCGCGACACCATCCACCGGACCCTGAGGGTGGGCGGGATCGGCGGCTACTGGGAGAAGGACATCACCCAGCTGCGCCCCGGGAGCTGGCGCTTCCACCACACGGGACTCCCGATCCAGGGCCGTCGCCTCCCGAACCCACGCCGCGACACCTCGCGCCGTGGCCTCGGCAGGACGAAGGAGCTCCGGTTCGTGCGTCCCGGCGCGCAGATCCTGGGGTACGACCTCTACTGCACGCCGGCACGGCTGCGGATCAGGGAGAAGGGCGCGCGGCCGTACACGCTGATCCTCCACCACGTGGACGGTCTGAGGCAGCAGCCCCGCTCGGCCGGATTCGACGACGTGCCGCGTGAGCAGTACGCCGACATCCAGGTGCCGCGGACGCTGCTCGGTCGCAGGTTCGTGCGGACCAGGCTGGGCGGCCAGCGGTTCACCGACGTCACCCTCGAGGTCACCTCGAGCGAGCTCCAGATCAAGGAGCTCGGCTGGACCTTCCGGCGCAGGCGATGAGCGCCGCGGTGCTGGCGGTCACTGACGCGGCGCGTCAGGCCGAGCACGTGCTGCGCGCCACGAATACGTTCCACTGGTCGACCGTCGCCCTTCTCGGGCTGGTCATCTACGTGTACGCGGTGGAGATCGAGCGCCGCCGCTTCGACGTCGTGCTCGCCGGGCTCGCCTTCTGGCTGATGGACTGGTTCAACGAGCTCGCGAACTCGGCGATCTTCCATGCGAGCGGCGAGGCGCCGCTGTGGACGATCAGCGGCAGCACCAGCTACCTGATCCTGATCGGGCTGACGATCGAGATCTCGATGCTGTTCGTGGTGGCGGGCGTCGCCTTCGTCAAGCAGCTGCCCCCCGACCGCGGCGTCCGGATCCTCGGGCTGCCAAACCGCCTCGTACTGGTCTTCGCGTTCTCGTGCTTCTGCGTGCTGGTCGAGGTCCTCCTGCACGCCGCGGGCGTCTTCCACTGGCACTACTGGTGGTGGAACGTGCCGTTCGTCCCGCTGATCATCGTCTTCGGGTACATGACGTTCTTCGGCATCGCGGCCTGGGTCTACGACATGGGCGCGAACCGCCGCCGCCAGCTCCAGGTGGTGGGGGGCCTGGCGGCCGTGGACGTCCTCGCGGGGGTCGGGCTGGGGTTGGCCGGCTGGCTCTAGCCGCAGATACAATCCCGCCGCCTTGCGAGCCGCCCGGTTCCCACGACTCCGCAGCGCGGCGCCCTTGGCCGTGCTCGGGGCTCTCGCCCTGCTGCTGATCGCCGCCCCGTCGGCGTTCGCTGACTTCTTCACGCCCGAGAACAAGGGCGGCAGCCGGAACGCGGACGACATCCAGACCCTGTTCGTGATCGCGATGATCATCGGGGGCGTGATCTTCGCCGGGGTGGAGGGTGTGCTGGTGTACTCGCTCATCCGCTTCCGTCGGCGGCGGGGCGGCCCCGAGCCGGCGCAGATCCGCGGCAACACGCCCCTCGAGATGGGCTGGACGGTCGGGGCCGCGGTGATCGTCGCGATCCTCGCGGTGATCACGTTCGCCTTCCTCGGCGGCATCACGACCCCTGAGCGGTCGCTGCCGTCGGGCGCCACGGCGGGCAACGCGCTCCAGGTGGCCTCGATCGACCAGGCCTCCGTGCCCGGCGGCCACTCGCTCGAGATCCACGTGAACGGGCAGCAGTACCTGTGGCGATACGACTACCCGGCGGTCCGCGGCCAGCAGGTCTTCGGCTACTACGACATGTACGTGCCGGTTGGCACGACGGTCACGCTCAAGATCACGTCCTCCGACGTGGCGCACTCGTGGTGGATCCCCAAGCTGGGCGGCAAGGCGGACGCGATCCCGGGTCACACCAACAGCACCTGGTTCCGCATCAACAGGCCGGGCATCTACGCGGGGGAGTGCGCCGAGCTGTGCGGCGAGGGTCACGCGGACATGCGCGCGCGCGTGATTGCGGTTCCGCCGGCCCAGTTCCAGGCGTGGCTCGTCCGGCAGGCGGCCGACATCAAGGACGCCCAGGCCAAGCTGTCGCTGGCGCGCCAGATCCGAGGGGAGGGCAATCCCTAGCCCATGGAAGCCGCGACGCTCGTAGCCGACGCCAGGCCGGAGATCGTCGTCCGCGGAATCCGCGAGCGGCCCACCGGCTGGACCTCGTGGCTGACCACCACCGACCACAAGCGGATCGGCCTCCTCTACCTCTTCACCACCTTCGTGTTCTTCATCCTCGGCGGGGTCGAGGCGCTGCTCATGCGGCTCCAGCTCGCGCAGCCCAACAGCACGCTGCTCGAGCCCAAGACCTACAACGAGCTCGTGACCATGCACGGCACGACGATGGTCTTCCTGTTCGTCGTGCCGGTGCTCGCCGGCTTCGGGAACTACCTGGTTCCCCTCATGATCGGCGCGCGGGACATGGCGTTCCCGCGCCTGAATGCGCTGTCCTACTGGCTGTTCCTCGGCGGTGGGCTCGTCTTCTACGCGAGCGTCTTCTTCACGCCGCCGAGCGCGGGCTGGACCTCCTACGCGCCGCTGTCGGACAACGCCTTCCTGCCGGACAACGGGATCGACGCCTGGATCTTCCTGATCCACCTCACCGGGATCTCATCGCTGCTCGGGGCCATCAACTTCACGGCGACGATCCACAACATGCGCGCCAGGGGGATGAGCTGGGGCCGCATGCCGGTGTTCGTCTGGACGATCCTGGTCTACAGCTACCTGCTGATCCTGGCTCTGCCCGCCGTCGCCGCTGCGGTGACGATGCTGC
This sequence comes from Actinomycetota bacterium, assembly GCA_005883295.1. Taxonomy (GTDB): domain Bacteria; phylum Actinomycetota; class Thermoleophilia; order Solirubrobacterales; family Thermoleophilaceae; genus AC-37. The sequence goes on along the minus strand of VAWV01000050.1, from coordinate 11,681 downwards.
TCACCGACCGCCACTTCGGCACCGCGTTCTTCGACAACACAGGGGGCGGCGACCCCCTCCTGTGGCAGCACCTCTTCTGGTTCTTCGGGCACCCCGAGGTCTACATCATGGCCCTGCCGGCCTTCGGGATGATCTCGGAGATCCTCCCGGTCTTCGCGCGCAAGCCGTTGTTCGGCTACAAGGCGGTGGTCGCGTCCGCTGCGGCGATCACGTTCCTCAGCATGCTGGTGTGGGCGCACCACATGTTCCCGACGCCGACCGCGACCGTGGTGCTCGCCTTCTTCATGCTCTCCTCGTTCGCGATCGCCGTGCCCACCGGGATCAAGATCTTCAACTGGCTGGCCACGCTCTGGCGCGGCACGATCGTGATGAAGACGCCGCTCTTCTTCGCCGCCGGCTTCCTCTCGATGTTCGTGATCGGCGGGATCTCGGGCGTGGTCCTCGCGATCTTCCCCGTCGACTGGTACTTCAACGACACCTACTTCGTGGTCGCCCACATCCACTACGTGCTGTTCGGCGGGAGCGTGTTCGCGATCTTCGCCGGGCTCTACTACTGGTTCCCGAAGATGTCGGGACGGATGCTCTCCGAGGGCCTCGGGAGGCTGTCGTTCCTGCTGATGTTCGTGGGCTTCAACCTCACGTTCCTGGTCCAGCACTCGCTCGGCCTGGAGGGGATGCCGCGGCGGATCTACCGCTACCCGGACTACAGCAACTGGCCCGCCCTGAACCTGATCTCCACGGTCGGCGCGCACGCTCGAGTGGTTCACGCAGTCGCCGCCGCCTGAGAACAACTTCGATGTCGTTCCCCGGGTGCGCTCCGTCGAGCCGATGAAGGACATCCGCCGGGACGTGGCCCGGCGGGCCGGCCGCGCGGCCGAGACCGTCTCGCAACCGGTCACCACGGGCGCGACGTGACCTCTCCCTCGCCGGGCTACCGGCGGCTCGCGGTCTGGACCGCCGCCGCCACGTTCCTGCTGATCGTGCTCGGCGGGGTGGTCCGGGTGTCCGATTCCGGCCTGGGATGCGGGGCCGGTGGCAGCGGGATCCACGGCTGGCCGCTGTGCAGGGGCGACCTCGTGCCGGGGTTCTCCCTGCATACCGGGATCGAGTACGCGCACCGGGCGGTCGCGTCGATCGTGGTGGTCGAGATGCTGCTGCTCGCCGTCGTGGCCTGGCGGCGGTACCGCGCACACCGCTCGCTGGTGCGGGCGACGATCGCGGGCACGGTGCTGATCGTGGCGCAGGCGCTGCTCGGCGCCGCGACCGTGGAGAAGGGGCTCGACGAGCCGCTGGTCGCGGCGCACCTGGGCCTGGCGATGCTGCTGTTCGCGGTCGCCCTGTACGTGGTGCGGGCCACTCGCGCCGATGCGGGTGGCGTGACGGCCGTGGACGGCGGCCGCTGGTTCCGGCCACTTGCGATGTCGGCGCAGGCGCTCCTGTTCGGGGCGATCGTGGCCGGCGGCTACATGGCGGGGACCGAGCATCTGGGCCGGTCCGACCAGCGCATCACCGCGGGAGCGCACCACGCCTGCGGCACGCAGTTCCCGACCTGCAACGGCGGCTTCCTCCCGTTCGGCGCGAACAAGTTCGTGGACATCCACCTCACGCACCGCGTGTTCGTGTACCTGTTCTCGATCGCCGTGATCGCGCTGATCGTGCTGGCGCTGCGGCGGCGCCCCACCGCCGGGGTGGTGCGCGCGGCGCGCGTGCTGGCGGGGCTGCTGGTGCTGCAGATCGCGCTCGGCGCGATGAACGTGTGGCTCACGCGCGAGTACGAGCTGTTGATCCTGGCCCACCTGGCCACGGCGACGCTCCTCTGGGGAACGCTCAGCGGGCTCACGTTGCAGCTGTTCCGGATCCCCGCGCCCGCCCATGAGCACGCCCGGAAGGTGCAGGTGGCGACCGCGTGATGGAAGCCGGGGTCGCAACACAGCGGGCGCGGCGGCTGCGGGCCGCGGTCGTGCGCGACTACGTGACGCTGACGAAGCCCAAGGTCCAGTCGCTGCTGCTGTTCACGACGGTGACCACGATGTACGTGGCCGGCACCCCCTCGCTCCGGCTGGTCCTGCTCACGTGCCTCGGCGGGGCGCTCTCGGCGGGCGGCGCGGGCGCCATCAACCACTACCTCGACCGCGACATCGACGCGCTGATGCGGCGGACCGCCGATCGGCCGGTGCCCGCCGGTCGGGTGTCCCCCCGTGCGGCGCTCGCCTACGGGGTCGCTCTCGGAGTGGCGTCGTTCGTCCTGCTGGCGGCCACGGTCAACGTGCTGAGCGCAGTGCTGGCGGCGGCTGGGCTGCTCGGGTACGTGCTCGTGTACACGCTGTGGCTCAAGCGCTCCACGCCGCAGAACATCGTCATCGGCGGAGCCGCCGGCGCCGTGCCGCCGCTCGTCGCCTGGGCCGCGACCACCGGCCGGCTCAGCGGAAGCGCCCTCTACCTGTTCGCGATCGTCTTCTACTGGACGCCGCCGCACTTCTGGGCCCTGTCGCTGTTGATGAAGGACGACTACGAGCGGGCGGGCGTGCCGATGCTCCCGGTGGTGCGCGGCGAGCGCGAGACGCGCCGTCAGATCGTGCTCTACTCGCTGCTCCTGGTGGCGGTCACGATGCTGCCGTTCGCGGCGCGGCTGTTCGACGGCATCTACCTGGCCGCAGCGCTTGTGCTGGGCGGCGTGCTGATGTGGCTGGCGCTCCGGCTGAGCCGCCGCGCCGACAAGCGCTCTGCGCTCCGGCTCTACCTCTACTCGCTGGCCTACCTGGCGCTGCTGTTCGCGGCGATGGTGGTAGACGCGCGGGTGTAGCTACCGCCGTCGGACCCGCGAGAACTGCCGCGTGCTCTCCGCCTGGTCGGCGCGGATCACGTGCATCACCGCGTTGATCAGCGCCAGGTGCGTGAACGCCTGGGGGAAGTTGCCCAGGTGGCGGCCGGTGGCCGCGTCGATCTCCTCCGCGTATAGGTACAGCGGGCTCGCGTAGGAGAGCATCCGCTCGCACAGCTCGCGCGCGCGCCGGTGCTCCTCGATCTCGGCCAGCGCCGACACGAGCCAGAACGAGCAGATCGCGAATGTGCCCTCGCGGCCAGAGAGCCCGTCGTCGGTCTCCTCCACCCGGTAGCGCAGAACCAGCCCGTCCTCGGTCAGCTCGTCGGCGATCGCGAGGACCGTGTTGCGGACCCGTTCATCGGTGGGAGGCAGGAACCGCACGAGCGGAACGAGCAGGACCGAGGCGTCCAGCGCCTTCGTGTCGTAGTGCTGGGTGAAGACGCCCCGTTCGTCGACGCCATGCTCGCAGATGTCGTCGTGGATCTCCTTCGCGCCCGCACGCCAGCGCTCCATGGCATCGTGGTCCTCGCGCAGCTCTGCGAGGCGCGCGCCGCGGTCCGCCGCCACCCAGCACATGAGCTTCGACGAGGTGAAGTGCTTGGGCTCGCCCCGCACCTCCCAGATGCCCCGGTCCGGCTCGCGCCAGCGCTCGAGCGCGGTCTCCACCTGCTTCACGAGGACCGGCCACACGCTCTCCGGCAAGAGATCGCGCGAGCGCGTGTGCAGGTACACCGAATCGAGCATCGCGCCCCACACGTCGTGCTGGTTCTGCCGGTACGCCCCATTCCCGATCCGGACAGGCGTGGCGCCCTCGTATCCGGCGAGGTGGTCGAGCTCATGCTCCTCGAGCTCGGTCTCGCCCCCGATCCCGTACATGATCTGGAGGTCGTCCTCGCCCTGGCCGGCGGCCTCGGCGACGAAGTAGAAGAAGTCGTTCGCCTCCCAGTCGAAGCCGAGCGTGTAGAGCCCCCAGAGCATGAACGTGGAGTCGCGGATCCAGCTGTAGCGGTAGTCCCAGTTGCGCTCGCCGCCCGGGGTCTCGGGGAGCGACGTGGTTGCGGCGGCGAGCATGGCGCCGGTCGGCGCGTAAATGAGCCCCTTCAGCGTGAGCGCGCTGCGCTGGAGGTAGACCCGCCAGGGATGATCCGGGAACAGCCCGTGGTTGAGCCACTGGCGCCAGAACTCCTCCGTCCGCAACATGCGCCTCGACGCCTCCTCGAAGTCGGCCGGCGGCGCGTGCTCGCTCCACGACAGCGCCGCGTATGCGCACTGGCCCTCGCGCAGCGTGTGCCGGGCTCGGGCGCGGCGGCCCTCGAAGCCCACGCGCAGGTCGGTGGTGAGCGTCAGCCGCACGTCCAGCCCCTCGGCCGTGGCCACCGCCTGGTTGTAGCCCTCTCCGGTGTACTCCCACTGCGCGCCCGCGCGACCGTAGTCGAAGCTCGGCTCGCAGTCGAGGTGCAGCTCCACGGTGCCCTGCACGCAGTAGACCGTGCGCAGCAGCACGTGCTCGGCGTCGTCGTCGGTGGGCGCGCGGCGGTGGGTGTGCGAGCGCTCCTTCTCGTCGTGCCACGGGCCGACCGACAGGGCGTCGCGGACGATCAGCCATCCCATCCTGGTCTGCCAGGTGGTCTCGAGCACGTTGGTCCCCGGCAGGTAGCGCCGGCCGGCCGGCACCACCACGTCGGCCGGCCCGAGCCGGAAGCCGCCGGCGTCCCGGTCGAGCGTCGCTCCGAACACGCTGGGGCTGTCGGCGCGCGGAAGGCACATCCATTCGAGGTTGCCGCTCGGCGCCATCAGCGCGACCGTCTCGCAGTCGGACAGGAACGCGTAGTCGGCGATCGGCGGGAACGGGCTCTGGCCCGTGTACTCCTCGACCGCGGTCCTGGCCGGAGCGGAGGCTTCCACCGCCTACTCGCTCGCGCCCGTCAGCCCGCGCGCGGCGCCCGCGTCGAGCAGCACGGTGAGCTCGCCGGAGTGCGGTCGCACCCTGCTCCCCGGCGCCCCCGGATCCGGCTCGTCACCGAACGCGCGCCCCACGGCGCCCGACGGCAGGGTCAGCGACACGCGCGGCACGTACGGCTCCATGCCCGCTTCCTCCACGCCGACCGCGAGCCGATCCTGCACCTCGAGCGTGGGCTGACCGGGAAAAAGCGACGCCACGTGGGCGTCGGGGCCGAGGCCGAGCAGCACGACGTCGAGGCGGGGCAGCTCCTCCCCCAGCGTCGCTCGCAGCTGCCGCTCGTAGTCGTCGGCGCCCGCATGCGGACCACGCTCGCCCAGGATCCGCTTGACGGCCGGGCCGCCCTCGTCCTCGGACGGAAGCCGGTCGAGGAGCGCCTCCTTCGCCATCCGGTAGTTGGACAGCTCGTCGTCGGGCGGGACGCAGCGGTCGTCGCCGAACCACAGCGTGGTCCCCGACCAGTCCACGTCCATCCCGGCCAACCGCTCATAGGCGACCCTGGGGGTGCTGCCACCAGTGAGCGCGATGTGCGAGCCGGCGGCCGCCGCGGCGGCGAGCCGGCCGGCGCACTCCCCGGCGGGGTCCTCCAGGACGAGCGTTTCGGTCATGCGCTACCGAGCATGGAGGACGCAGCCGACAGCGCCGGGCCGTAGGTGGGATCCCGCAGCAGCGCCTGGCGGATGCCCTCCCCCAGGATCCCGGTCTCGCCGCGGGAGGCGCCGAGCACGACGTAATTCGATTCCCGACCGTCACGCAACCTCCGCTTGGCGGCCAGCCCGCCCGGTCCGCGGTCGAGCGAGAGCGACACGCCGGCGCTGGTCGCCAGCGTGATGCCGGCCAGGCCGGGGACGCTCTGGCGAGCCTCGGGCTCGAGGCGCAGCTTCACCTCGTGCTTCCGCGTCCGTGCGCGCGCGAGCATGCTCCCGTTCTGCTGCAGCATCGCCCCCGGCTCCCACCTGAGTCGAGACGCCATCCAGCCGACCAGCAGAAGCGCGCTGAGGGCCGACTCGGGATGGTGGCGGACGACCACCTCCTCGATCCGCTCGAGCGACGGGCGCCACGCGGGCGGGTCGAAGGTGGCCGCGATCCGCTCCCGCCACGGCGTCGACCGGAGCCAGGCGAGATCGACCACGTACCCGGTCTGGAGCAGCTGCTCGGCGCGTGCGATCGCCGCCTCCGGGGCGGGGGCCTCGACCGAGTCGATCAGGAAGACGTCCGCGAGGTCGACCAGCGCGTCGACCGCGTCGTCGTGGCCGTGGGGCGACCAAACAACCGTGGCGAGGTCGTGGACGATCAACGGGTCCACGATCGTGTCGAGGCCGTCGATGTGCCTCTGCCCCATCTCGATCTCCACCCGCTCCTCGCAGACCGCGAGCGATCCCGGCGACGAGCCGTGGTGCGTGGTCATCGTGGCCCAGGCATCGAGCCTGTCGCGGCGCGGCTCCAGCGCGCACACGATGGTGCGGGACGGGTGGAACCGGCCCAACCGCTCGAGCCGGTTGACGATCTCGCCGCGCCACTCCCGATCGACGATCGCGATCAGGTTGAGCACCCGGGCGGGGACATAGGCCTCGCTCTCCTGGTACTGCTGCTCGAGGAGCTGCCGGAGCGCTGCCTCGATCGCGCCGGGCGAGGTGCCCTCCGCGCTCCACACCCCGGGCGTCTCGAGCCCGGTCACCGCCGGCGCCTCACAGCGGCCTCCACCTGTCGTCACCCTCGAGGAGGTCGTCGGCCTCCTTGGGGCCCGCCGACCCCGCCGGATACTGCGGCAGCGGCCCCGGCATCTGCGACCACGCCTGGAGGATCGGATCGCAGATCGCCCACGCGGCCTCCACCTCGTCGTTGCGCGCGAACAGCGTCGCCTCGCCGCGCATCGTGTCGAGGATCAGCCGCTCGTAGGCCTCCGGCGACTGCGAGAGGAAGGAGGTCCCGTACTGGAACTCCATGTTCACCGGCCGGACCGCCATGCGGGCGCCCGGGATCTTGGTCACAAGCGACAGCGACACGCCCTCGTTCGGCTGAACCATCAGCACGAGCTGGTTGGGCTCGACGCCGAGCGAGCCCTGCTGCTGGAACGCCAGGTGCGGGACCGGCTTGAGCCGCACCGCGATCTCCGTGTTCTTGCGGGCCAGCCGCTTGCCGGTGCGGAGGTAGAAGGGGACCCCGGCCCAGCGCCAGTTCGAGATCTTGAGTCTGACCGCGGCGTAGGTCTCGGTCGTGGAGTCGTCGGGCACACCCTCCTCGTCGAGGTAGCCGTGCACCTCCTCGCCGCCGGCCTTCCCGGGCCCGTACTGGGCGCGCACGGCCATCGACGGGACCTCCTCCGGGGTGGGCGGCCTGATCGCGCGCAGCACCTTCACCTTCTCGTCCCGGACGGGGTTCGCGTCGAACGACACGGGCGGCTCCATCGTGAGGAGCATCAGGAGCTGGAGCATGTGGTTCTGGATCAGGTCGCGGAGCGCACCCGACTGGTCGTAGTAGCCGGCGCGGGTCCCGATCCCGATGTCCTCGGCCGCCGTGATCTGCACGCTGTCCACGTACGAGCGGTTCCAGAGCGGTTCGAAGATCTCGTTCGCGAACCGCAGGACCAGCATGTTCTGGACGGTCTCCTTGCCCAGGTAGTGGTCGATCCGGAAGATCTGGCGCTCGTCGAAGACCGACAGCAGCTCACGGTTGAGGGCGAGCGCCGACTCGAGGTCCGTGCCGAACGGCTTCTCCACGATCATGCGAACCTCCGACCCCTCGCGCCGGTGGAGCTCGCGCTCGCCGAGCATCTTCGCGATCACCGGGAAGAACGAGGGCGCCGTGGAGAGGTAGAAGAGGCGGTTGAACGCGATGTCCGCGTCCTCGTCGAGCTCGGTAAGCGCCTGGCCGAGGCGGTCGTACATGTCGGGCTGGTCGAACGACCCGGTCACGGCACCTGGTCGTCCGGCGGCCGGCGCGAGAACTGCTGGATCGACTCGCGCGCCAGCTGCTGGAACTCCTCGTCGCTCTGCTCCCCGCGCGAGATGCCGATCAGATTGAAGCGCTCCGGGAGGGCGCCCTCGTGGGCAAGGTTGTAGATCGCCGGCAGCAGCTTCCGCTTGGAGAGGTCGCCCGTGGCCCCGAAGATCGCGAGCGTCGTCGGGTGGACCGGGAGCCGCTCGAGCCCCTCGACGAGTGGGTTCTCCCGCTGCTCGGGCTGCGCGACGGTGGCCACCGGCTACTCCGCGTGCGGCTCGCGCTGCGCCACCGGGTCCGCGGCCTTCACCGCGTGGCCCCCGAACTGGTTCCGCAGCGCGGCGTTGACCTTGGCCGCGAAGGCGTTCTGGCCTCGGGATGAGAAGCGCTCGTACAGCGAGGTGGTGATGACCGGCGTGGGGATTCGCTTGTCGATCGAGTCCTCCACGGTCCAGCGTCCCTCGCCGGAGTCCTCCACGTACGGCTCGAGGCGGGCCAGGTCGTTGCCCTCCTGCTCGAACGCGCGCGCCGCCAGCTCGCACAGCCACGACCGCACGACCGAGCCCTGCATCCAGAGGTGGGCGATCTTCGCGTTGTCGAGCTCGTACTCGCAGGCGTCGAAGAGCGAGAACCCCTCCGCATACGCCTGCATGATCCCGTACTCCACCCCGTTGTGGACCATCTTCACGTAGTGGCCGGCCCCGGCCGGGCCGAAGTGCCCCCAGCCGGGTCCGTGCTCGTCGTCGTCCGGCGGCGCCAGCACGTCGAGAATCGGGGACAGCCGCTCCAATCCGCAGGCCCCACACGCCTCCGCTGGTGCCCACGTCGACGTAGTGGATGCCCTTCTCGGAGAGCGCCGCCGCCCGGCGCTTGTCGTCGGTCCAGCGGGTGTTGCCGCCGTCGACCACGCAGTCGCCCTCCGAGAACAGGTCGGCCAGCGCCGAGACCGTCTTCTCGGTGGGATCGCCGGCCGGGACCATCAGCCAGACGGTCCGGGGCGCGTCGAGCTTGGAGACCAGGTCCTCCAGCGAGGACGCGCCGCTGGCGCCATGGCCCTCCGCCGCCTGGACCGCCTCCTCGTGGAAGTCGAACGCGACGACCTGGTGCTCCGAGTCGCGGTGGATGCGATGGACCATGTTGCCGCCCATCTTCCCGAGGCCTACGAAGCCGAGCTGCATCAGAGCATCTCCTTGATCTTCTCGGTGAGACCGCCCAACGCCGCGGCGGGATCGTCGCCCTCCAGCCTGATGCGCTCCGCGAGAAGGCCGTGGCTGCGGAGCGTCTGAAGGTCGCCCGTCGCCTGGGCGTTCTTCAGCGTCCCGAACGTGTAACCCGCGCTCGGGATGTCCAGGTCGTCGGGCCCGTCGTGCACCAGCTGGAGGAAGATCCCGGTCCCCGGACCGCCCTTGTGGAGCTGTCCCGTTGAATGGAGGAAGCGGGGGCCGTACCCGAACGTCGTCGTGGCCTTCGTGGCACCCCGGATCGCCACGCGCAGCTCCTCGACCGCGCGGTCGAACTCCTCGGAGGGCTTCACGTAGCCCATGATCGCCACGTAGTGGGGCGGCTCGGCCTGGCGGAGCAGCTTACGCAGCCCCTCGTCGTCGGCGCCGGGCTCCTCGGGCAGCTTGCCCTCCGTCGCGAACTGCTCGAGGACCTTCGCGGTGTTGTCCTTGGCCTCCTGCACGTTCGGCTGGTCGAAGGGGTTGATCCCCAGCACCCAGCCGGACACCGCGGTGGCGAACTCGGCGAAGAAGAAGATCCGCCCGAGGTCCGCCGGGCCCTCCGCGGTGAGCGTGAACGTCGGGTGGCCCGCCTTCGCCAGCTCGGCGATGTCGCCCGCGAAGCCCGCATCCGGCGATTCCTTCTGCTGGATGTGGACGAAGACGCGGTCGTCGCCGTAGACGTCCGGCGGGCCCAGCGGCTCACCGGCCACGGGGAGGATGCCGCGGCCCTCCTTGCCGGTGGACTCCGCGATCAGCTGCTCCACCCAGAGGCCGAAGCTGCCCATCGGCTCGTCCACCGCGAAGGTCAGCTTGTCGCGGCGGTGCTGGGCAAGCTCGCCCATGGCGAGCCCCAGCCAGAGCCCCGAGTTGTTGGCCGAGTTGTCGTAGTGCTGGCAGGCCTGCTCGGCCACCTGGGCGCGCTCGAGCATCGCTGCGACGTCGACGCCCATCAGCGCCGCCGGGACCATCCCGAAGTACGACAGCGCCGAGTAGCGGCCGCCGATGTCGGGGTCGTTCAGGAACGTGTGGAGGAACCCGTGCTCCTGCGCCAGGTCGGCCAGCGAGGTGCCGGGGTCGGTGATCGCGACGAAGTGCTTCCCGGCGTCGTCGCCGAGGGCGTCGCGGGCGCGCTCGTGGAAGTAGCGGAACTGCGAGAGCGTCTCGATCGTCCCGCCCGACTTGCTGGACACGATGAACAGCGCCTTCGACAGGTCGATGGAGCGCTCCACCGCGAGGATCGCTCCCGGATCCGTCGAGTCGAGCACGTGCAGCCGCAGCCCGCCTTGGGCGTCGCCGAACGACTGCCGGATCACCTCCGGGGCCAGGCTCGACCCGCCCATCCCCAGGAGCACCGCGTCGGTGAGCCCGTCGCCGCGGCAGGCCTCCGCGAAGGCCTTGAGCTCGCCCGCCACCTCGAGGACCTGGTCCGAGATCGTCAGCCAGCCGAGCCTGTTCCCGATCTCCGGCCCTGGCCCGCCCCAGAGCGTCTCGTCCTTGCTCCAGACGCGCCGGGCCACGTCCTCCTGGGCCGCCTTCTTCACGCGCTCGGCGATCGCCGGCTCGAGCTCGTCCGGCATGACCGACTCGAACGTCTCCGGCCGTCCCGTGGTGACGGCCTCGCGCTTGCTCTCGACGCCGGCCAGGAGCTTGTCGAGCGCGGTGACGAACAGGTCCACGCCGTCCCGGAGGAGCTTGTCGGTCACGTCGTCGATGTCGATCCCGGCGTCGGCGAGCGCCTTCATCGCCCGCTCGACGTCCTCCGGGGCCGCGTCGCCGGTCGCGCCGGTCACCTCGAGCTTCTCCGCGCACGTGAGGAGCGTGGGCATAGGCATGGTGTTGACCGTCTCCGGCGCCACCAGGCCGTCCACGTACATCGTCTCCGAGTAGCTGGGGTTCTTGACCCCGGTCGAGGCCCAGAGCGGCCGCTGGACCGGGGCGCCCGCCTCGCTGAGCTCCGCGAACCGCTCGGCGTGGAAGATCTCCTTGTATCGGAGGTAGGCCGCGCGCGCGTTCCAGAGCCCGGCGGTGCCCAGCAGCTCGCTGTTGCCCGCCGCCTCGAGCCGCTTGTCCACCTCGGTGTCCACCCGCGACACGAAGAAGCTCGCCACCGAGTGCACGTCGATCGACTCGCCGGCCTCGCGCCGGCGCTCGAGCCCGCGGATGTAGGCCTCCGCCACCTGCTCGTACGCGCTCACCGCGAACAGCAGCGTGACGTTCACGTTGATGCCTTCGAAGATGGCCTGCTCGATCGCGGGGACGCCGGCAGGCGTGCCCGGGATCTTGATGAAGATGTTGGGGCGGTCCACGCGGCGCCAGTAGTCGCGCGCCTCCCTGAGCGTCTCCTCGGTGTCGTTGGCCGCCTCCGGGCCCACCTCGAGCGAGACGTATCCGTCGATGCCGCCGGTCTCGTCGTACACGCCGCGGAGCACGTCGGCCCCCATCTGCACGTCCGTCACGGCGATCTCGTCGTAGATCTGCCGCGCGGTCAGGCCCTGCGCCGCCAGCTCGGCGATCTGCTCGTCGTAGTCGGAGCTGCCGAGGATCGCCTTCTCGAAGATCGCCGGGTTCGACGTGACGCCGCGCAGCGAGTACTCGTCGATCAGCCGCTGCAGCTCGCCGCTCTCGATCATCCCGCGGCGGATCTGGTCCAGCCAAACGCTCGTCCCGGCCGCGGTGAGCGCCGCGAGCCGCTCGTTCACACCAACAGTGACGCTCATCGCCTCTCCTCTCAGCC
>VAWV01000049.1 GCA_005883295.1 Actinomycetota bacterium | reverse complement strand
TTGTACGCGCTGTCCACGATGATCCCGTGGCCCTGGCCCTGGCCGTGGTGGACGCCGCCCTGCCACCAGGTGAGCACCGGCTTGCCCTGGTACTGCTGGACGCGGAAGTCGAGCGGGCTCGTGAGGTGCGGCACGCGCTTGTACCAGATGAGATGCCCGTTGCCGTCGGTGATCTCGGTGCCGTCCTGACCGGGACCGCCCTTGGGTGCCAGGAAGAGGTCGCCCGCCGCGACCTGGCTCTTCTTCTTCGAGAGGATGTCGATGCGCGGCGGCTGGAGGTCAGGCCGGGACTTGAAGTGCTGGGCCCCGCCGGGATTCCCAGCCGGGTCGCCCTGCACGTGGCCGGGCACCCCGATCGGCGCCGGCGAGGCGATCGTGAAGCGCACCCTGCCCTTGTGCTCGCCGACCAGCGACGGGTCGGCCTTCACCGAGACGGTCTCGCCGGAGGAGAAGTGCTTGTTGGGGATGAAGCTGGCCCCGTTGCCATCCGAGTGCGGCTTGAGCACGCCGCTGTGCTTCCCGCTCTTCGACCCAGATACCTTGATCCCGGTCAGCTGGGCCGGAGAGGCCCCGCGGAAGCTGATCTGGGTGTGGGTATTCGCATCGGGGGTGCCCGCCATCGGGAACACCGCGACCTTCGATGCAGCGCCCGAGGAGGAGCCGCAGCCGACGGCGACGACCGCGGTGATCGCGGCGACCACCATGAGCGCGGATGTGAGGCGGGGGGACAAGGCGAAGCCCGGCAGAGTAGCGATCACCCCGAGGGCTGGATGGCCGGAGACGTGCCGAGCACCTCCCCATGCGGCCCCAGAGCTCGTACGGCGACGTACTGGGGTGAGCCACTGACTGTCGCGTGCGTCTCGAAGCCGGTACGCGACACCGTGGCGGCGGGCACGAGGGCGTTCGGGTTCGAGCCGGCGAGCACCTGCCACTGCGCAACGCCGGTGGCGCCGTTCCAGCTCGCCCAGACATTGGTGTTGCCGCCCGAACGCGAGGCCGCGATGTCGGGTGCGCGGTCGGGCTGCGCGTCCCACGGGTAGCGGAAGGCGCGGTAGGTGTCGTCGCCCGGCTTGAAGCGGGCGTTGAAGATGACGTTGCCCTTGTAGTCGAACTCGGTCAGCTGCGGGTGGTTGCCGCCCCAGCCCACGAACACGTCCCTGGCGTTCCCGAGCACCTGCATGCTCCCCTGGCTGCCCGAGTAGAGGGTCTTCGGGTAGCGGTAGGAATGCCGGACGCTGACCTTCCGGTGACTCGAGTCGACGTTCAGCCAGAGCGCGCGCGCCGGCCTGCGCGGCTGCGGCGGCTGGCCGTTGTCGAACAGCGTGATGGAGCCGTCCGGCTGCAGCCGGGCGTGGTGCTGCCCGACGAAGTGGGAGGCCTTCGAGAGGTTGAAGTCGCTCCTCTTGCCCCCGAGCCGCCAGATGATCTTCCCGGTTGCGCGGTTGATCTTGTAGACCGCGTCGTTGTTCCGGCCTGACACCAGGAAGTTCCCGTCGCGCGTCAGCTGGATCGAGTTGAGGTGGGCCACGTCGTTCGGCCGCCCGTTCGAGTACTTCACGTAGCTCTCGCTGCGGGCGATGTTCCCGAGTGAGTGCCACTCGAACATGACCAGCCCGGTGGGGATGTCGATCTCCTGCATCAGGGTGTCCATCTCGGTCTCGCCGTCGTAGGTGACGGGCTGGTACGCCAAGAGCAACGCGGTGTCGTTGCGCGAGATCTCGAACTCGTGCAGGTCGGCCTTGTAGCCGTTGCCGGCCTGCACGGTGGCGATCGATCGGTACGAGGTGTCCACGATGTGGCCGGCACCGAGGCCCTGACCGGACTTGGCAACCCCCTGCCACCAGGTGAGGACCGGGTGGCCGCGATAGGTCTGGCGGCGGAAGTCGAACACGCTGTCCTTGCCGCCGATCTTCTTGAACCAGATCAGATGGCCGCTGTCGTCCGTGATCATCGGCCCTGCCCGACGGCCGCGGCGTCGCGCTTCTTGATGAGGATCGACGGCGGCGCGATGTCCGGGCGGGAGTGGAAGTGCTGGATGCCGGGCGCGTCGCGCGTGGAGTCCCCGGGAAACCCGATCGTGTAGTGACCCGGAGGTCGAGCGATCGTGAAGGTCACGACACCGTTCTTTGCCCCGATCAGCGACACGCCGGCCTTCACGGTCACCCGCTCGCCGGCGTGAAAGGGGTGATCGGGAAGGAAGCTGGCGCCGAGGCCGTCGGAGTGGGCACGGAGCTTTCCGCTGTGGGACCCGCTCTTCGAGCCCCGGACCTTGACGCCCGAGAGCTCGGCCGGGCTCGCGCCGCGAAAGCTGATCTGGGTATTCGGCGATGCCACGGGCGTGCCCGCCGCGGGAAAGACCGCAACCGACCCATAGACCGCGCTTGCCCCGGCGGAGAGCACGGCGACGACACCGGTGACGCCGGCTGCGGCGAGGGCGGATGTCAGTCGTAGCCGCAAGTCTCTCCCGCGATTCGCGGTTTCCAACACACGCCCGCAGGAAATACTCCGCTCCGAGCGAGGGGGCGCATGCTAAGACGTCGTGGCGGTCTCGTAGTTGCGGTGCTCGCGCTGGTCCTTGCGCCCGCGGCGTTCGCGTCATCGCGCAGCGCCTACACGTCGGCCCCGTACACCCTCTCCACGAACTCGTACGCCTTCGGCCAGGCGCCGGTATTCATGCCGGACGGACGCCACGTGCTCTTCGGGAAGGACTTCAAGAAGGGCGACAAGGCGCAGATCTACAGCGTGCGCCTCAACGGGTCCGGGTTGAGGTGCTTGAGCTGCGGCCAGCCGGGGCCGAACAACGTGCCGGCGGTCCGTCCCCAGGGCGACTGGATCCTGTTCCACTCCTGGCGGGGGCACTACTTCACGATCGGGTCGCCCGGCTACGGCGGGCTCGGCTCGTCGCTCTACGTGATGCGCCCGAACGGCAGGCATGTGACCAAGCTCACCGGAACGGACGCCGCACACGGGTCCGGCGAGGGGGAGGACGACTACCACGCCTACTGGTCGCCGGATGGACGTCACGTCGTCTACACCCATCTCAACTGGAACTTCGTGAACGACAACGGCCAGGGGAAGTGGGACGTCCGAGTGGCCGACTTCGTCGCCGGCGACCGCCGCCACCCGCCGCGCCTGACCCACATCCGGGTGGTCCGTCCGGCGAACGGCCACTGGTACGAGACGCAGTGGTGGAAGCCCGACGGCAGCGGGTTCCTCTACACCGAGACGTGGAGCCACGCGATGGACACCGAGCTGTTCTTCTGCCGGCTCACCAGGACCGGCTGCAAGAGCACCCAGCTCACCGACAACCCAGCGTGGAACGAGCAGGCCATCTTTACCCCGGACGGCAAGGACGTGATCTTCATGTCGAGCCGCGACAGCCCGGGCTTCTTCAACACCTGGGCCAACCTGACCCGGGCCGCGGGGTTGACGTCCAGCGAGGACTACCTGCTCACGCTGCCCGTCTTCGAGGCCGCGTTCCTCCAGCCGGTGGCCGAGGAGACCACCGACCTCTACCTGCTCGATCCCTCGCTCGGGTCGGTGCGCCGGCTCACCTACGACGGGCGGGACGGCTGGATCGTGCCCGAGTTCACGTGGGATCCCAAGGGCAGGGCGCTCTGGTTCACGGAGAACCGGCTACCGCCGGATGCGCGCGTCGGGCTCCCGCTCGACCCCGCGGGCCAGCTGCGCAAGACCGCGGACCTGCTGAGGCACCCGCCGACGCCGGATGCGAGCAAGCTGCTCGTGGGCGACGCGGCCCTGCCCGTGGAGCAGCGCACCCGCATCCTGCGCTTCAAGCTCCCGCGTCGGCGCTAGCCGGAGAGCGAGTCGGCGCTCAGGCTCAGGTCCACCGGCGCCTTCCTCAACCCCGATCCCGCGCACGCCTGGACCGTCGCGACCGGGTCGCCGGTCGGATGGGCAACTCCCGTCGCGGACCCGCCGTTCGCACCCGTGAAGGTGAGCGTGGCGAGCGCGGCGGCGCGCCTCTCCGTGACGCTGAAGCGAAGCGCCCCCCACTTGAAGTGGAGCGCCCCCGTCCCCGAGTCGATGCCCTCGCCGCAGGACACGTCGCCCTGCTCGGTCGCTGTGTAGAGCACGCGGGCGTTCGTCAGCTGGTGGCTGCGGCCCTGCCCGTCCACGAGGGTCCCCGAGCAGGTGGCCAGCCCGCGGGCGTGCTGGGTTGTCTGCCGCGCGGTGTTCGTGAGCGGCGGCTTGAAGGCCACGGTGCCGGAGCCCTGGCAGTCGCCGTCGTAGGTGAGCGGACGGTGCCTCGGCTTGGCGACCGCCACCGCCGCGCTCGCGAGCGCGATCGTGAGGCAGATCGTGAGCGTTCTCATTCCGGTCCCCTTTCCGGTCATGGACATCCAGACGAGATGTGCACGCGCCACCAGCGCATGAGCATCCCGAGCAGTCCGAAGCGCGGCCGGACGTGCCAGTCGTGGCAGCCCGGCTCGCCCACGTCCTCGTTGCTGATCCGAACGAACGGGTGGCGCTCCGGCTCCAGCAGGAGCTCCTCCCGGAGCCGCCGGTAGCTCTCCTCCCGCTCGCCTCGCTCCCCGGCGGCGCGCTGGACGGCGCGGAGCGAGACGGCCAGCTCGTCGCGAACTCGCTCGAGGTCGCCGAGGTCGAGCAGCCTGGGCGCCCCGCCCCCGCCGCACAGGGGCGCCCGCTGCCCGTTCGAGACCACGGCCGTGGCCAGCTCCGCCTCGAGGCCTGCGATCTGCTCGCGGAGGGCACGTCGCGCGGCGGCCTCGTCGACCTCCGGGAGAACCGGAAGGACGGGCCGCTGAGTGGTCAGCTCGATCGTCATGGTCAACCCCCGATCGGGGCCCGCGGATTCGCCCCCCAGAAGATCTGGGTGCCGAGCATCCCGACCAGGTGCACCATCACCGTGTTGAGCACCATCGACTTGGCGGTCGCGGTGCCCACCCCGACCGGCCCGCCGCCGGCGGTGTAGCCGTAGTAGGTGCCGACGATCACGATCACCGTCGCCATCGCCATCCCCTTGATCAGGCTGTATAAGAGGTCGGGCGGGTTCTGGAACATCCAGAAGATCAGGAAGAAGCCGCCGCTCGAGACCTCGCCGATCTGCTGCACGACGGCGAGGTAGGAGGCGAAGAAGCCGGCCCCGACCGCGGCCAGGTACATGAACGGCAGCACCATGAAGCTGGCCAGCAGGCGCGTCGCGCAGAGGAACGTCATCGAGCTGATCCCCATCACCTCGAGCGCGTCGATCTCGTCGGTGATCCGCATCGCGCCGATCTCGGCGACGAGGCCGGTGCCGACCTTGGCGCTCATCATGTAGCCGAAGGCGTAGGGCATGATCTCCCTGAGGTCGCACCAGGCGCTGAAGACGCCGGCGTAGGCGGGCGCCCCGACCGAGCGGTTGAAGTAGGCGCCCTCGATCCCGCACTGGAGGCCGAGGATGAAGGCGAGCGACCAGATCACCATCGTCGAGCCGAGGATCAAGACGCCGGCCTGGCGCAGGGCCTCGCCGAAGAAGCGGAAGACCCTCAGGCCGAAGACCTCGCCGAAGTCGCGCGCGGCGAACTTGGCGATGTCGCCCAGCGAGGCGATCCAGTCGCGCGGGGCTACGAGGTAGCGCTGCATCACTTGATCACCGAGATCTCCGGGTGGGTGGCGAGGAGGGTCTGGGTGAACACGTAGTTGAAGGCGAACACGCCGGTGGTCGCGATGACCACCGCCTGGTTCACCGCGCGCCCCACCCCCTCGGCGCCTCCCGACGCGGTCATCCCCTTGTAACAGCAGACGATCGCCACGATCGCGCCGAACATCGTGCACTTGACGACCGACCCCCACAGGTCGGTGGTCGAGGCGTTGGTGAGCAGCGTGGCGAAGAACTCGCCGAGCGGCGCATGGAACTTCAGGGAGGTGATGACCCCGCCGCTGAGGCCCGCGATGATCGCGAACATGTCGAACAGTCCCGTGAGGATCATCAGGGCCAGGAAGCGCGGCACCACCAGGTTCTTGACCGGGTCGACGCCCAGCACCTGCAGCGCGTCGAGCTCCTCGCGGATCTTGCGCGCGCCGAGGTCGGCGGTGATCGCCGTGCCGGCGACGCCGGCGACGATGATCGCGGTGACCGCGGGCGCGAACTCGCGGATCGTGGCGAGCACGAAGAAGCCGCCGAGCCTGTCGATCGCCCCGAACAGGACGAGGAAGTTGCCCGCCTGCAGCCCCGGGGCCCCGTAGTCCACGGCGACCATCGAGATGACCAGCGGGAACCAGCACAGCCGCAGCGCGAACAGGAACTGGTTCACGAACTCGCCGCCGTACGGGTAGGGCGGCCGGAGCGCGGACATGACGGTCTTGCCGGTGAGGATCATCATGTCCCCCACCTGCTCGAGCAGGTTCTTCGAGGGGAGGAAGGCTCTGTCTGCGATGGCGCGGACCATGGACTTGGTACTTGGTACTTACCCCTAAATCTGAATCTTGACTCATTTCTGAATAGATGTCAAAATAGAGCCCGTGATGGCCCATGCGGCACCCGCCGTCGGGCGGCTCGAGCGCCGCAAGGCGCGTACGGTCGCGGCGATCCTCGATGCCGCTGAGCGGCATTTCCTCGAGCGCGGTTACGAGGCGACCAAGGTCGACGAGATCGC